>NZ_CBABQS010000036.1:0-42584 GCF_964672035.1 Arcicella sp. | reverse complement strand
CATATAAGCGTTGTTGGCGTTCATCTAATTGATTGAAATAATTGCGTTCTTCGAGAGTAATTTCCATAAAACTAAAAGTCAGTATTGAATACGAAGATACAATATTTTGAAAATTAATTAGACCAACTTATTATTTACACGTTACTAAGCTGTGAAAAAAACTTCTTTAATAATCATTGTCCCTTTTATTTTACTTTCATTTACCGTCCAACAAAAAGTAAAATTAAAACCTACAAAAATAAGCCAAATTTGCGCATATGAACAAAAAATGCGTGAACAAGGCTTGGTGAATGTTCAAGAAATTGACCCTAATATTTTGGTAGAATTGAAATATTCCACAACGGATAATTTTGTTGGTAAAGACGTTTATGGATGTATTACCAATTGTTTCCTCCAAAAAAAACCTGCCGAAATGCTTTCCCATGCGAATGATTTATTGAAAAGGAAACATCCAAATTATCGGCTTTTGGTGTATGATGGAGGGAGACCTTTGAGTAGTCAGAAGGTTTTGTGGAATTCACTGACGCAATATTCTCCCAAACAACGAGCAACCTACGTGGCAAATCCTGCGCAAGGCTCGATACATAATTATGGAAGTGCGGTTGATTTGACGATTGCTACAACAGACGGTACGCCGCTTGACATGGGAACGGAATATGATTTTTTCGGAGAATTGGCGTATCCCAAAAAGGAAAATTACTTTCTGAACATAGGAAAATTGACAAAACAGCAAATTGCCAATCGTCAATTGCTCAGAAGTGTAATGAAATCTGCCGGATATATGCCAATTGAATACGAATGGTGGCATTTTAATGCAGTTTCTCGACAGACTGCTAAAGCGACCTACAAGATTATTCCATAAAAATTGTTCGATTTTAAAATAGAAGTGTTCGGAAACGGACACTTTTTATTTTTGTAAATTAGTATAAAATGTTGATAATCAGTTGTTTAGATTAGTTGGTATTGTCTTTGACTATTTTTAAATAATTAATAAAATGTCACTCAGACATCAATACACGAAGATTTTGATAAAATTCCTCTTTGAGTCTTTCAGTCTTGTTGGCAAGAATAATTTTGAAAATTACAAAATTCACAATTTCCATTTATCCATGAGAGATAGCCGTTTATCCCAAACATTTTTAAATCAAAAATTATCATTCGTAACATTGAACTATCAAATCACAAATGCCATGAATCGTTTTCCCTTATTACTCTTATTAATTACCTGTTTGACTTTCCAACCGAAAGCCCAAAATGCAGTTCAAGCCAGTGGTACTGAAACCAAATTGGGCTTGCAAGAAGCCGTGAATATTGCGCTGAAAAATAATATTTCCGTTAAACAAAGCCAGAATCAAGTATTGTTGAATACGTTACAATTGCAGCAATCAAAGTTCAATCAATTGCCTAATGCCAGTGGTAATATCAGTGAATCTTTTAATTTTGGACGGAGTTTAGATCCATTTACCAATACGTACATTGATAATAGTGTGAATTATAACCAGATTAGTGTTAATACCAATGTGATTATATTCAATGGTTATCAACTTAAAAATACCATTGCTCAAAATGATATTCTTTTGAAAGCCACCCAATTTGATTTGCAGGCAATGAAGGAAAATATCTCTTTGCAAGTAGTGTTATCTTATTTGAATATTATGAATGCTGAGGACCAATTAGCCATTTCAAAAACGCAAATTGCCATTACGGCCTTGCAAATAGATAAAACTGATAAATTGGTAAAAGCGGGTTCGTTGGCACAATCAAATTTATTTGATTTAAAAGCACAATTAGCCACCGAAGAAACAACCGTTATTAATAATCAAAGTACCTTGGATTTAGCTAAACTGACGCTTTTACAATTATTGAACGATAGAAATATTACGGATGTAAAAGTGGACAGAATTTCTGTACCTACGCCCGCAACATCTGGTTACGAAGCTTCAATTGATAAAGTTTATCAAACAGCAGAAGGTAGTCAACCTACCGTAAAAGCCGCTGATTTAAGAATAGCTGGTGCGGATAAAGGCATCGAAATTGCCCGAGCAGGTTTTCTGCCTATCGTTACGGCTAATGCCAACTTTGGAGGAAATCAATCTAATAGACAGAAAAATTATATTCAATCTGGCACAAAAGACCAAAATTTTGGCATTGTAAAATTCAACGGAACAGATTTCCCGCTGATAGTTTCTCAACCTAATTATGTTGAAAACGGGACAACCAGCTATTTTACGCAACTCGGAAACACGGCCAATTATGGTTTTGGTGTTAATGCCAGTATTCCAATCTTTAGTAGATATAACAATAAAAGCAACGTTACTCGAGCCAAAATTCAAAAAGAAAATGCTAATTTGAACGCTCAACAAACTCGTTTGACTTTGAGACAAAATATCGAAACGGCTTATACAAACTTGACAAATTCCGCTAAAAGATACGATGCTTTCTTAGTTCAGGTTTCAGCCTTAGAAGAATCATTCAGAGCGGCAGAAAGCCGTTTCAATGCAGGAGCAATTGATTTTGTAAGTTATAGCCTACAGAAAACAAATCTCGACAAAGCAAAAGGCAACCTTGTACAGGCAAAATATGACTTCATTTTTAGAACTAAAATCTTAGATTATTATCAAAATAAACCGCTTACTTTTTAATTAGCTATGAGCTTTGGGCTATGAGCATTGAGTTTTCAATTAAACTTATTTTCTCATGGCTCAATGCTCATAGCTCAAAGCTAAATTAATTATGGCAAAGAAATCTTCAAATAAAATCTGGTGGATACTCGGGGGTGTGGTTGTCCTTTTGGGCGGTGGCTTAGGCATTGCCAAGCAAAAGGGACTTATCGGAAAAGAACCCTCTACGGAAGTTGAATTTACAAAAGTAAAGAAAGCCGATATTATTGAGCGGGTATCTGCTTCTGGTAAAATTCAACCAGAAGTTGAAGTAAAACTCTCGCCAGACGTATCGGGAGAAATCGTAGGTCTGTACATAACCGAGGGTGATTCTGTGCGTGCTGGACAATTATTGTTGAAAATTAAACCTGATAATTATGAGTCATTATTGGCTCGTGCCGAAGCACAGGTAAATTCATCAAAAGCATCCGTTGAACAATCAAGGTCGGGACAATCTCAGTCAGAATCACGCTTGTTGAAAGCCAAAATTGATTATGACCGTAATAAAAAATTGCACGACGATAAAGTTATTTCTGATGCTGATTTTGACCAATTTAATTCACAATATTTAGTGGCAAAACAAGACGTAGAATCAGCAAAAGCCAACGTTCTGGCGGCGACATTCAACGTAAAAAGTTCAGAAGCAGCTTTGAAAGAAGCACGAGCTAATTTAACGAAAACGACTATTTATGCACCTCAAAGTGGCACCGTTTCAAAACTGAATGTTGAATTGGGTGAGCGTGTGGTTGGAACATCTCAAATGGCTGGTACTGAATTACTTAGAATTGCCAATTTGAATAAAATGGAAGTTAGGGTAAACGTAAATGAGAACGATATTACTCGTGTTTCGATGAATGATACCGTAATTATTGACGTAGATTCATACAGCGCTTCGGGACGTAAATTTAAAGGCATTGTTTATGAAATTGCGAGTTCTGCCAATGGTTTAGGAACTGCCGCCGCTGCTGTTTCGAGTGATGCTGTAACAGAATTTGAAGTAAAAATTAGGGTTTTACGTTCTTCATATTCAGATTTGATTGTTGGAAAGCGTTCATATCCTTTAAAACCAGGCATGACAGCTTCGGTAGAAATTATTACCGACCGTAAAAATGGCGTTTTGTCGGTGCCATTGGCTACCGTTACCACCCGTGACCCAACGCTGAAACCGGAGGAAGGTGATAAAAAAGATGGCGAACAAGACAACAATCAGGAGCCAGAAAAGGTTATCAAGAAAGACAAGATCAAGGAAGTGGTTTTTGTGATGGATAAAAATAGTAAAGCAAAATTAAGAGAAGTGAAAACGGGTATTTCTGATTTTGAAAACATCGAAATTTTGTCGGGTTTGAAAGAAGGAGAAATCATTATTTCGGGACCTTACATTACAGTTTCTAAAAAATTAAAAGAAGGGGAATTAGTAGCGAAGAAGAAAGCTGAAGAGAAAAAGAAGTAATAATTTTTATAAGACAATAAATTTAGTTTGGTTTAGGGTTTATGAAAAAGCCGTCTCAGAGTATCTGGGGACGGCTTTTTGTTGACTTATGAAGCAACGAGAGGTTTCCTACTCCACCAACTCGAAAGAAGTGAGCCTGTCATATTCATAATAGGGCCAAAAAGTGCGGCAGCAAGTCCTAAAGTAGCAATTTTGCCTAATTGATTGGCTAAACCAGAAGCTAATCCAGCATTTTGCATACCAACTTCCAAGGCTACCGTTCTACAATCTTGTTCTGACATTTTCAATAATTTTGCACTCGTATATCCCAAAAAATATCCCCCAATATTGTGCATAAGCACTGCCACAATCAACATTCCGCCTACGGTTTGTAAAGATTTTTGACCAGATGCCGTAACTACCACTATCACAACGCCAATACCAATCATAGAAAGGTAAGGCAATATTTTTTGTAATTTTTTTGATAATTCTCCAAAAAACTGATTTAAAATATATCCAAAACCAATGGGAATAATCACAATTTTGGTGATGTCCCAAACCATATTCCAAAAATTAATTTCAATGAGTCCACCACCCAAAAATTTCATCAATAGGGGGGTAAGAAATGGCGCTAATAAGGTAGAAATAGTGGTGATTGTTACGGATAAAGCTACATTTGCCTTCGCAATCATACACATTACGTTAGAGGCTAATCCGCTTGGGCAACAGCCAATTAATAGGATTCCAGCGGCAATTTCAACGGGGAAATTAAATAAATGGGCAATGCCAAATCCTAAAAGGGGCATAAAAATGAAATGACAAACCGTACCAATAAAAACCGATTTAGGTGACTTAAAAACCTCCGCAAAATCATCGGCTGAAACGGTAGTTCCCATACCAAACATGATGATTTGAAGCATCGGTAAAATTAAAACACTGGATTTTATTCCGTTAAATTCAAGAAAAAATTGTGGGAAATTGTAGGCAATAATGACTGCCAAAATAATACAAATTGTGTATAAATAATCTTTCATATTTATTTAGGGGTTGGGGGCGACCGTCGCTCGGTTAGGATTTGGGGATTATTAACAAATATACCCAAAAAAGGCTTCCTTGAAAACCAAAGAAGCCTTTTAAAATTAGAATTTATTTTCTAAAATCTATTCTATAATTTACCCTACCAATTCCTTTAAATCTTCATCGTTCAATTGTTTTCTAACATCCGCCATCAACAAAAAGCGAGTGTAAAGTTTATCTAATTCTGGTTTTTCAAAATCAAAACCAATCAATTGCAAACGGTGACGAAGGGCAGCACGACCCGAACGTGAAGTCAAAACAATGGCCGATGAAAGAACACCTACATCTTCTGGTTTCATAATTTCATACGTCTCTGAATGCTTCAAGAAACCGTCCTGATGAATACCAGATGAGTGGGCGAAGGCATTGGCTCCAACGATTGCTTTGTTCGCTTGTACGGGCATTCCCATCAAATTAGAAACAAACGTTGAGAATGGATATAAAAGCTGGGCGTTTATTCCAGTATGAAAACCTAAATCTTTATGAACATTCAAAATCATGGCTATTTCTTCCAAAGAAGTATTTCCCGCTCTTTCTCCGATACCATTAATCGTAACTTCCACTTGTCTGGCTCCCGCTTGAATCCCCGCAATGGTGTTGGCAGTAGCAAGTCCTAAATCGTTGTGGTTGTGCATCGAAATCGTTGCCTTATGAATATTTGGCACGTTTTCAAACAAATAATTGATGCGTTGAAACATCTGATGGGGTAATAAATAACCGGTTGTATCAGGAAGATTTACTACCGTTGCACCCGCTTTAATCACGGCTTCAATCAATTTTGCTAAGTATTCTAAATCTGCACGACCCGCATCTTCCGCAAAAAATTCTACGTCTTCCACGAATGATTTGGCATATTTTACCGCCCAAACACCACGCTCCAACATTTCCTCCCGAGTAGAATTGAATTTATGAACAATATGCGAATCTGAAGCACCCAAACCTGTGTGAATTCTTGGATATTTTGCGTGTTTTAAAGCCGCCGCCGCTGCATCAATATCTTCTTTTTTGGCACGAGTCAGACCACAAACCGTCGCATTTTTTACCAATTTCGCAATGGCTTCCACCGAACGAAAATCGCCAGGTGATGAAATTGGAAAACCTGCTTCAATAATATCTACGCCTAAGAGTTCGAGTTGTTCAGCAACTTGTAATTTCTCTTCGGTGTTCAATTGACAACCTGGCACTTGTTCGCCGTCACGTAAAGTAGTATCGAATACTTGAATTTTCTGACTCATTATTTTGTGTTATTTGTTTTTTTCTAAGTCAAAAATACATTTATCATCCTTAAAAAACAAATCCTTAAATGTTAGCTTATAGAATTAAAATCTAAAAATTATTATTAAATGCTTATTGTTTAGGTTAATAATCTTTTTTATTCATTTTTATAAGATTAATAGTCTAAAATTATAATAAATATTGTGTAAATATTTTTTTGATAAAATATTTTTTGGAATAGTATATTTTTAAGATTACAAGAATAAAAGGGGTCTATGTTGTTTTGTGTAAATAGAATATTTTTGTTAAATTCTATTTAAAATTTTACTTTAATTTTCTGGACTGATTTAGCTGTCTTTTTAGTTGCATTAACATAGGAAAAGCGATTTATTCAAACTGAAATTTATTTATTAAAGTGTTGACTATCAATTTATTAATTGTGTTTTAAGGACATTTATTAAACAAAAATATTATTGATTTCGATTAAAAGGTTTTGCTTTTAATATAGTAGTTTTACGTACCAAAAATATTGATTTGGTTTTTTTGAAATTAGTTACCCACACAAAACAACATAGACCCTGAAAAATTAAAGGAACGCCAATCGTTATTGGACAATTTGATAGGGCAAGGCAACCAATGATTTATTTTCAACGGCGGTTGCAACCATTGGACAATCCGTAGAATATTTTTATAATTCGATTCATTAAAAAACATCCAGATTACCTCAAAAGTATAGCTCTGAAAATGGGTCATTTATTCACATTTATTCTAAGTTGGCTGCCGCTGTGTTACTTTTACTTAATTTCTAACCCGTAATTCGCATGATTTATCAAGAACTTTATTATCACAGAGGAAATCAAGGGTAAAGCAAAATCAGTTCTTAAAATGAAGGTAAATTTTATTGATGACACCTCTTTAAATATCTACGAACCAGGAAGTTATATTCTTGACAAATATAAATATGGTTATCAAGCGATGTCAAAATAAGATGAGTTAATGCATCATTGGGATAATACGCTACATCATCCTCAAATATATACATTTCCATATCATCAACATTTTGGTAATGAGCTCAATGTCGATCCCTCTAAAAATATAACTTTGTATGAAGTTTTAATATTCATCCAGAACTCTTTGTAATTCCCATGACCACCTTCCAAACAATCCTACAAAAATTCGGAGAAAAAGGCGAAAAAACGGGCTGGACTTATATCGAAATTCCTGCCCACATTGCCCATGAAATTAAACCTGACACGAAACTCGGTTTTCGAGTAAAAGGCTTGATTGATAGCTTTCCAGTAAAATTACTGGCTCTTTTACCGATGGGAGAAGGCGATTTTATCATTCCTATGAACGCCAAAATCCGCAAAGGAATCCGCAAAGAAGAGGGCGCAATGGTGACAATCAATTTGGAAGAAGATAAGGATGAATTACCGCAATCGGAGGAATTGATGATGTGTTTGGAAGATGAACCAAAGGCTTTAGAAACGTTCTTGAAATTGCCTAAAAGTCATCAAACGTATTATTCAAAATGGATAGAATCTGCCAAGACAATTGAGACAAAAACCAAGCGAATAACCATGACCATTCAAGGAATGTTGATGGGTCTGACTTATCCAGAAATGGTGAAATATTATCGAAGTTTATCTTCAAAATAACCCCAATTGCTCATTACTGCCCAATTTAGCCGTATAATAATCATTGACATCTTTGTATTCATCGGGCAGGTTTTTGCGAGTACAGGAGATGTTAAAATGCGTAAAAATTTTCTCTAATTCATCCGCTGCTTTGTGTCCTGCCACATCATTATCCAAATAAAAAACCACGTTGACTCGCTGAAATAATTTTGCCCATTCTTTTTTGAAAATATTGGCAGTTCCTAAGCTCACCGCCGTTTTTCCTTCCTGCACGAGTCTCATACAATCAAATGCTCCTTCGGTTACATATACACTCTCGCCAGACCGAACTTTTAACAAAGAATCTACATTAAAAAGCGTTAAAGGCTGATTATTCAAAAAACAATAACGGTTTGTACCTTCTGGTGGTTTGCCAATAACTCGCCCTTGCAGATACACAATTCTGCCATCTCGATAATAAGGAATTATCAAAGAATGGGAATAAAAAATCAAATTATTTTTGACATTATAAAGCCCCGATTCTTGTAAATCAATGTACGAAAAACGTTGCTTCATATACCAGGTTACTTCGGTATAATCTTTAATGGCAAATATTCTAAAATCCTTGATTGTTTTTTCAGTAAAGCCTCGATGCTGCAAATAATCAAAGGCAGTTTTGGATAAATCATTCGTTTTCTGCTGTAAACAAAAGTCTCTGAATGCCTCATAAATCTGTGAATGAATCTCAGTAGTTGGTTTATCTTTTGCTGGAAAATTCCTTATTTCAGGAGCATTCAAGACGTTTATTTTAGGAAGAGGCTTCTTCTGAGTTTTATTATATTGCTGAAAACCAACGATATAGTCTTTCGCCATATCGCTGATAGTCGTTTTAATATCAAGGTTTTTGATTTCGGAATATAGCGTTATGGAATTGCCCGTTTTGGCACAACCGAAGCAATAAAAACTATTGGTGTGTGGATATAAAACCAACGAAGGCGTATCGTCCTCGTGGAAAGGACATTTCATGCGGTGACGTTGAACTTCTAAGCCCAAATCTTCCGCTACTTGCAGAATAGAAATCTGATTGAGTTCGTCAAGAATATTCATTGTTTTTGTGAGTAAAAATAAATCAAAAACCCCACAAAAGAAAACTCTTGTGGGGTCTAATGATTTCAGAACAAAAAGATTAGTTCATAAACTTGACTTTCAATTCGTTCAATTTTGTTTTTACCGAAGTATCAATCTGACGGTCATTTACTTGCAGAACGTATCCGCCAATTAATGTGTCGTCAATCTTCTCAATAATTTCAACTGTCTTACCAGTCGAATCTGCGACAATTTTTTGAAATTCAGCCTTTTGTGAAGCCGTCAATGGCGTTGCAGTGGTTACATAAGCCTTCTGAATTCCTTTGAATATCTCATATTGACGAAGATAATCCTCGGCAATATGTGGAAGCATCTCTTCACGGTTTTTCTTCGTGATAATTTCAAAAATAGACATTGACGAAGCGTCTACTTTACCCGTGAAGATTTTTTGTAAAATCGTCAATTTGTCAAAGTGAGATACAATCGGGCTTTTCAACAGTAAATAAAACTGATGATTATCGTCACAAACTTGGTTAAAGAGTTTCATATCTTCGTAAACCTTATCTTCAACGTTTTTTTCTTTTGCCAAATCCAACAATGATTTAGCGTATCTGTATGCAACTGTTTGCTGGGACATCTTTTTACAATTATCAATTGACAATTAATAATTAATAATTGAAATAAGAGTTTCAATCTAATAATTAACAACTGCAATCAGGTAAGCAAATAAACAAGTGAATTTTGAATTACTGATTAGAGAACTTTCTCATCACACAATCAACAAGAACCGGTTGCAGGTAATAATTAATTGTTAATTCTCAATTATTAATTCAATTTAGCATCGGCTAAAAGACTTGATACCAAAATCTCTTGAGCTTTTGGATCAGCCAATTGAGTACGCAATATTTTCTCAGCGATTTCCAAAGACAATTTTGCGGTCTCTTTTCTCAAAGATGCAACTGCATTCACTCTTTCTTGATTGAAAGCAGCACGAGCTTTTTCAATTTCCTCAGCACCTGCCTTTTGAGCATCGGATTTTGCTTGGGCAATCATTGAATCTCCTGCTTCTTTTGCTTCTTTCAAAACTCTATCACGTTCAGCACGAGCTTCGGCGATAAGTTTTTCGTTGCCTGCTTTCAAGTCAGTCATTTCTTGGCGAGTTTTTGCTGCCAATGAAAGAGCATCATCAATTGAAGCTTCACGTTCTTGCAAGGCAGACATAATTGGTTTCCAAGCAAATTTTGCTAAAATGAAAAACAATACTCCGAATATTACTAATTGCCAGATTATCAGACCAAGGGCTGGTTCTAAGATGGAAACTAACATGGTTTTGGTTGTTAAATAGCGGCGAGCATTGAGCTGTTAGCTATGAGTTTCTTGTATAGTAATTGAAGACTAATAGTCTTCTTAATTTCTAATAAACATCAGCATACTTGCCTAATGCTTTGTATGCTGATGGTAATGTTTTACTTTTTATCAAAAAACAAATCGATAAGTTAAATTGCTAAAACTATTTTTTAACCGATAACTGATAACTGTTGACTGATAAAGTCAGTAATTACCCTTTTGTAGTTACCAACAAACAGATTACTGCTGCGAAAAGAGCAACGGCTTCAACGAAGGCTGCAACGATCAACATAGCTCCTTGGATTTTTCCTGATGCTTCTGGTTGACGAGCGATGGCTTCCATTGCAGAACCACCGATTCTACCAATACCAACACCAGCACCAATAGCTGCTAAACCTGCACCAATACCTGCTAAACCTAACGCTTGAGAAACTTCTAATAACATTGACATAATTGTAATTGTTTATATTTATTAATTTGAAAATACGCTTTTAAATTGTGATTTAGTGTTTTACTTCTTAAATCGAAAATCGTCAATCGGAAATCTTAATGATGTCCTTCTTCAACAGCGGCTCCAATATAGGTTGAAACTAATACTGTGAAAATATAAGCTTGTAAGAATGCTACCAAAATCTCAATCAAGTTCATAAATACTGAGAATGGCACCGCAATAGCGGCTACTCCGATACTTTTGAAGATAAAAATCAAGGCAATCAAACTCAAAAGGATTAAGTGCCCCGCTGTAATATTGGCAAAAAGACGAATCATTAAAGAAATTGGTTTCATAAAAACACCGATAATTTCTACGGGAGTCAATAAAACTAATAACCATTTCGGAACGCCTGGCATCGCAAAAATATGTCCCCAATAAGTGCTTTTTGCACTTAAATTTGTTACGAAAAATGCAATTACTGCTAATACCAAAGTGATGGCAATATTTCCCGTTACGTTGGCACTTCCAGGAAGAAGTCCTAACATATTATTGAAGAGTATGAAGAAAAATACCGTCAATAAATAAGGGACGAAACGTCTGTAATGTTTTTCGCCAATATTTGTTTTCGCTACTTCGTCACGGATAAATATAATGATGGGTTCAAAAGCTGATTGTAAGCCCGATGGCGCTTTTCCTACACGCTCTTTGTATGATTTTGCAATCGTAAAAAAGATTACTAACAGAAGAATAACACTAATTAATAAAGAGGCTACGTTTTTGGTGATTGATAAATCTAACACGAAAGAACCATCTTCAGCAACGATTTTACCTTCTTCTAATTTAAGCCCTTCGTAGGCAACTTCTTCGTGATGTTCGTTCTTGAAACGGTTTGAAGAAAATGTAGTTAATCCTCCTTTATTCCAAACAATACAAGGCAATGGAATTGAGTAATGCGTGTGTCCAGCAGTAGCAAAATGCCACTCATGTTCGTCCGCAATATGCTCCATCATCATCTTTCCTGGGTTGAATGCTTCGGCGGCTTCTCCATGAGCATCTTCTTCACCTGTGTGGGCTTCAATAACCGCACTTTTTGTAGTAGAATCAGCGGGTTCTGTTTGACCAAAAATGGTGCTTGAAATTAAAAATAAAAAAGCAAAAATATTTGAAAAATACACTTTCTTGTTCACGGCTTCTTTGAAGTATATGGTTGATTATAAATTATATCCTTAATCTGGTTTTGTTCGTTCGTATTGATTATCAATGTGTTATAAAATAAAATAATAGATTATCTACGAAAAGTCACGCAATTTACTAAACAATCCGAATATTTCAAAACCTGTGTAACATAAATAGAGTACAAAAAAGTCGATGATGAAAGTATTGATGTCTGGAGTACTTGAATATACGAATGTTCCGATGAAAATTAGGCTCAAAATTAAACGCCCCGTAACACTGCCTAAATAGTACTGAACGAAGTTTTCACGGTTCTTGGCAAAGCCTATTTGCATGAGTATGTGATTAAGGTATGAGATAGCAAAAAAGTAGGATAAAATGACCCATTTCTGAGTATGGACATATTGGGAAAGTCCTATTTCTGGAGCAGAGTAAAACAGCAATCCAATGGTAATTGTGAAGAGAATTATTCGGAGCATTTTTTCCGTAAAGGTACGGAAAAAGCAGAAAGGGAAAAAAGAAAAAAGGAGAAAAGTAAAAAGAGAGGAAGGCAGAAAGGTTAACCTTTCTCCCTTTCTGCCTTCCTCTCTACTTAACTCCGTACTCAGCTTTCGCAACACCCACAAATCCTTGCGTAGAAACCCCTTCAGCAATAATTCTCATCGTTGCCTTAGCGTCTGTATTCCAGTAAGTTATGGTTGCTTTGCCACTCGCATCGGTTCTTACATTGGGTTGCCAATGAAGCGTTGAACGAAAATCTGGACGGATATGGTCGGCAAGAGATACATCATATTTAGGGGCATAAAATTCACGGGCAACATTATATCCCATTCGTTTTTGAATTGTTACTCCTGAAATGGGGTCTTTTGAATAATCATAATTATTCCCTCCTCTTTTGGTCAAAATGGAAATTACGCCATTGGAGGCTCTCGAACCAAAAATGGCTGCTTCAGCTCCTTTCAAAATATCAATGTTATCCACATCGCAGGGAGTGATTGAACTGAAAGCATCGGCATCTACGGGCATTCCGTCTAATAAATATAAGGGCTCTGTACTTCCCGTAAAACTTGAAATACCCCTTATCACTACCGAATATCCACCACTACCATTAGGAGAAACCTGTACACCAGCCACTCTGCCTTGTATCATCTGAAAAACGCTGGTCGCTCCTGCACACAGTATATTATCAACTTTGATGGTATTGCTGGCTTTTCCGTATATTTTACGAGCGTCAGATTCTTCATATTTTTTCGCTCTCACTACTACTTCTTGAAGCATTTGGTCTTTGTTGAGCTTTAATTTCTTTTCTAATTCAATGGCTTCATTGGCTTTTTTCAAAAAAATCGCTAAATCTTGGGCATTAAATTCCATTGGATTATAAGGCGTTTTTACAATTCTAACCTTTGGAGCGGGTTTTAGAGGGTTAATCGTTACGTCTAAATTCTTACCCCCATTTTTTTTCAAACCTTGTACAAATACTTGGGTAGTATCAAAAAAATCTAAACTGTAAAATCCGTAATTACCCAATGAATCAGTAGTTGCCGTTAGAAATTGAGGGATTTTCTTGTCATTTTTTAATACTAAGGTTAAGGTAACATTCTCGGCAATTTTTCCATTTGGTTTGACTGCTTTACCCGTTACTTCCAAGCCTGTTTCTAATAAATTATTTATTTTAGGATCTTTGTCAGCCATTAAATCTCGCCAAATAAATCTCCTCCATCCTTGGGTCATTATCAGAATATCCAAGTGGCGATTTGCATTCGTATTTTCTTTGTCAAAATAATAAGCTGGCTGTTCAATATTTCCCCGCAAGGCAGAATAATAATCCGTTCCCGATAAATTACTCACGTCTGAACTCAGTAAAAGATAGGACAATAAATTCTCTTGGTGAGGCTCGGCAATCACTTGACTTGCATCCGTAACGGCCACTGAAAAATTACCTTCCACGGGTTTTCCTTCGGCATCGGTGGCTTCCAAATTAGCAGTAACTTTCTCTCGAATCTTATAATTTGCTTTGTCAGGGATAATTTTGAGATTTATCTGTCTGTTTTGATTATTAAAAATTAAGCGTTCACAGAGAGGTTCACCTTTGGCATTCATCAAGGTAATTTGTACGATGCCATCGTCAGGAATTTTATTTTTGGGCATTGAAAGACCAAATGACTTTTGGGTTTCATTGCCTTTTGCCATAAAAATCAGTTGCCCTCTTTGGTGAGCCACCACAATAACTTCCGATGATTTATCGGCAGGTTTTGGTGAACTGTTTGCGATAAAAATCTTCACTTTTTCTTTACTCGATAAATTATCAACTGCCATCGTAAAACCTTGTTCGTGGGCATAAGGCAACGAATAAGGTCGGTATTTGCCATCGTGCTCTTTTACGTAAGCCGTATATGTTTTTTGGGATTCTGGCGTATAATTAAAAACTCCCATACCCAAATGTTCCGTGTGAAAAGCCACGACCGTATCTTTGGTATTATCCAACACAAAGCCTTCAACATCAATCCCTTTGCCCAAAATATTGAGTGCTTTAAACCCAATTCTGGAATCTAAACCAATTACAGAGTTACCGCCTTCTGGAAAAAACTGAACATCGGCAGCTTCGGTCATTTTTTGCGCATTTGAATCCGTCAAACGATTTTTTATGGAACCTTGATAAATTTTAAAATCTTGATGGAAAAAGAATTCTTCCGAATAATTTCTCATATAATTGGTATAAGCCCGAATTTGATAAACGCCTTCTTCCAAACTATCAGGCAAAGCAATGTCTCCGTACGTAGAACCATCACAATTCAATGTACGACTTGCGATAGTTTTGCCATTTGTTTCATTAATTAAATCAACGTACATCACTCGACTGACGGAGTCAATTTTATGCGTAGTTCCATCAAATAAATACCCTTTAAACCATATTGTTTCGCCAGCCATGTAGTAGGGCTTATCGAAATGCAAATAGACTTTTTCTTGAGGAGTGTTGGTACGGTACTTTTCGAGTTTTGCTAAAATTCGTTCGGTAATTGTTTCACCTTCTTGAGTGAATGTAAAGGCAGTTGTCATGAGAAATGCAATTGCCAGCAAGGCGTAAAATTTACGATTCATGTGAAGTAGAAATTGGGATTAAGCGTTAGAATAAAATTTCGTCAAATATCTAAATCCCAAACGATAAACGCAATAGTTTTATGATAGAAGGATTGAAATATCTATCAAGGAAATTTTACTTTTATAAATCCTCTAAAAATTTTACGATTATTTTATCAGAATTTAACAAAGGACGACATCACTAAAAGCGATGCCGTCCCATATTTTACTTCACTAAATTACTTATCCGCTGAACCATAATTACGGAATTATCCGTGGCTTCTTTTTTCTGTTCGTAAGCAACTAATAAATCTTTACCAACTGATAAAACCACGGGATACGTTGAAACCTCGAAATCTGGCGTTATCCATTCTTCCTTGAAACTGCCATCTTTTTCAAAAATTCGTAATCCAATTTTCGTAAAGAATTTTTCGTCTTTTTGCATAGATTGGTCCCAAGTCATCACCAATTTATTGTCCAAAACGCCCACTTGTGGATGTTTTGCCCGATTGGTTTCAATTTTATCCAGCAATTTCCCCGAACCAATTTTTGTTAATCGTACGCCAGCTTCATTTTCTTTGCCCGTAAACCATGCGGTATATAAATCCTTGCCCACTTGCGTAATGCTCGGCCCCGTGTGTGGACAAGCATTTACTTTCCATTTATCATCAAAAACAACGCTAAAATCGGTAAAACTTTTACCGCCATTTTTAGAAACTACGTGCGAAATATCCCGTGAACCATCGGCTAATAAATCACGAAAAAGGACGTGAAAATTATTATCAGTATCCACAAAAAGGTTCGTTCTGCAACATTGACAAGCATTTGAGTCTACCACAACTTCCGGAGAAAGCGTTCCATCGGATAAAGTCTGACGAAATTTCACACTGCGACCTGCATATTTCCCCAATTTTTCATCCAGCCAAACTAAACCAACTTGACCGTCGGGCAAAGTTGCCATATCACCAAAGGAATGACTCTTTCCAGCCGTTTCATCTTGGTGAACAGTTTGAGGTTCAGACCATGTTTTACCTTTATCTTTTGAAGAAATAAAGTAAAAATTACCTACAAATCGTTCGGTAGTCGTTGGCATTGAGACTTCAAAATTGGCGATTATTTCTCCATTTTTCTTGAACGCAATTTTGGGCATTCCTTCGGCGTGAATGGACATTTTTTCGGGAACTTTTACGGATATTTTCTCCGAAAAAGTATTTCCACCATCTTTAGAAATGGCAAAAAAGAAGAGATTTGCTTTGTCTCCGTCTTTCTCCGCCCAACTCAACACTGGATTTCCCTGAGCGTCGGTAGTGAATCTTGGCGTTGTTCCAACTCTTTGAATATCAGAAAGTTGAACAGGTTTATTAGGTTGTTTAAAACTCATTAAAAAACCTAAAATAGCAATAATTATGTATTTCATAAATTTGTAAATTTCAAGATGAATACTTCAATAATTAATGTTTCACCACCGCATATTTCTTAGGATTTTTATCAAACATTTCTTTGCAAACCACACTACAAAAACCAAATTGTTTTCCTTGATAAACCGAAACGTCTTTTGTGCCTTTTGCTAAGGACATTTTACAGATTGGGTCTTTAGCGTCTGCTTTCAAAACTGCACTTATTTCCGAATGCTGATGTTTTTCCTTAATTGATTTTTTTCCTTTCTGAGCAAAAATGCCAAACGTCATGCACAAAGTACAGATGAGGGTGATGATAGTTTTTTTCATGTTTTAAATACTATATTGTTATTAATTATAATGCTACGACTTAACTTATTAAAATTAAATTTCAGTAATTTGGCTCAACTTCCCGAAAGTTTTAAACTTTCGGGAAGTTCCAATTTCGATAAGTTATGTCATTCTCTATATAGTGCTACGAAAGAATTGAATGCTATTTCTTTTCTACAAAATTATACTGAAGTCCTACCACAAAAGTTCTTGGTGCGGCTGGCGTATAAGCTGTTCTGTCAGTCGCATTATTACCTCTGGTGGCATTGGTGGCATAAAGTTCATCCGTTAAATTCATAACGTTTAGGTAAAGTTCAATACGTTTCCATTGATAGCCCGTTCTAAAATTCAAAAAACTTACGCCTTTTGCGCCAAAAGCTCCTTTATCATCGTAAGAAACCGTGTTAATTTGGTTTTGATACCACGATGAAATCCGTTGCCATTCAATAGAAACTCGATAATTTTTCAACCAAGTTGGCTTATACGTAACCTCTGTATTGGCAATCCATTTAGGAGCTTGTGGCATATCTTTTCCGTTTACATTTTGCAAAACATCCGATGCTTTATTGCTCAACGTAAATTCCACAAAACGGTGAACAGCATTTGTACCGCCAAAACGAATCAACCATTGAACATTGGGTTTATACGTAATTCCGTATTCAACGCCTCGGTGCAAGGTTTTTCCAACCGACTGATAATCCGTGGAATTATCGGGCTGTTTGATGCTCAATAATTCATTTTGCCCATCCATTTGGTAAAACGCATAGTCGATATAAAGTTTATTATTCAACAACGAAGCCCAACCGCCAAATTCATAATTATCAAAATGAGCGGGTTCTAAATTGTAATAAAATAAATCGCCATTTGCTGCGGGCGTGGGACGTTTACGAAAAATTGCCGTGAGCGCTGGAGGCGAAAATCCTTTGGAATAATTGGCATAAAATCCTTTTCCATGACCCAAATCGTAGGTAAAACCAATTTTTGGCGTAACCTGACTATATTCTTTAGTTCCCGAAAAATATTCTCCCGAAGCAGTTTTTGCCAAATAATTAATATAGTCAAAAGCCATTCGGTCGTAACGTAAGCCCAACGAAAATCTAAAATTTTGTACGGGTTCAAAACCTATCTGCGTATAAATTCCTGTATTATAAATTTTCGCATCGTATTTTGACAAGAAATTGGTCGGTTCTTCTTTGCTCACCGTGTATTTTTCGACTGATTTGCCATCGGGACGTAATTGTGCCGAAAGATTAATCAAATACGCATAATACGGATTGGTTGAATAATCATAAATGCCACCGACCAATAAATTCGTTTTCAAGAACGAAAAATGCTGCGAATGTTGAGCCGAAACACCGTAAGAAGTAAACGAATTATTATTTATTTGGCTGGTTGCGGTGGATGCTCCTTGTTTCCAGATAATGGTATAATTTGGATTTTGCCCTAAAGAATTACCTCGGTAATAAGGCGTAATCGTGGTATGAGCATCATTATTCCAAGTATGTTCCAAGGAAATTCTGGCACGGGTAGCCAAGGCTTTTCGATACGCAAAATCTGCCACTGAAGTATAAGAACGGCTATAATAAGAAATACTATCACCGCCACCACCACTTTGGGAGTTATAATCAATGTATGAAATAGCCCCAATCAAACGAGTTTTATCGTTGAACGTGTATTCTAATTTTCCTGTGAAAGACTGCTTGTCAAAATCGCTATTGGTCATCCATGAATCTCTTTGTTTGGCCACGTAACCACCCAAATAAACACCTAATTTTCCAAGCGTAGCACCCGCACCAAATTGAATTCTTTTGTATCCATAACTATCAAATTGTACGCCTACTCTTGCCGTTGGAACAGAAGTTGGGCGTTGCGTAATCACATTAATTGCACCACCAACTGCCTCTGGGCCGTATAATGATGAAGCTGGCCCTTTTACCACTTCAATCGAAGAAGTAACAAAAGTATTCATTTCCAATAAAGCATTATGGTTGAAAACACCCATCGGACGGATGGGCAAACCGTCTTCCATGTACAAAAAATAGGGATTTGTTCCCATTGGCTGACGAATGCTCATCATGTGTTGCTCATTTCCCAAATTCACCATCATCACACCTGGCGTTTTGTTGATAATTTCGTACATATTCGTTGCCTTCGTATCGTTGATTAAAGTGGGCGATAACTTAGAAATTGCTACGGGCGATTGCGTACGTAAACTGGCTTCACGATTGGCGGTAACGACTACTTGTTGCAAATTTTCAATGGATGGTTCGAGGGAAACAGATAAGGGTTTATTATCTTGATAATCAACCATTTGCGTTTGAAATCCAATACTTGAAATGGTAATTTTTGAAACTTTTTGATTCGTTTCAAATGAGAATTGACCATTCACATTGGTAGTCGTTCCAGTGCTTGTGCCTTCAGCTTTTATGGATGCTCCAACAACGGGTTCTTTGGTTGTATTATCAAAAATTTTACCTTTAATTACGTTTTGGGCAAAGGAAATATTCATTGTCAACATACTGACAATGAGCAAATTATATATCGTTTTCATGTTTATTTAGTTTTGAATATTAACTTCAATTTACCATAACTCAGGCTATTTTTCGATAATAGCAAAACGCTCTCGAATGGCCAATTCGAGTTACAGCCATACAATAAATAAAAAATAATTAAACGATTGGAGGACGAAATACAAAAGAAGTGAAGCTCTGCGTGTGAGCTAATTGATAGGAATAAATGGATTTTGGGGCAGATGCTCTCATCGTCCAATCACAAGAAAAAAGTGGTGTAGTTTCAAAAACTTCTTCCATGATTTTTTTCATAGACTGGCTTTGTTTTTGCGTTTCTCTAGTAGCATTATCTTCCGCAATTTTATGTAATTTTTTTGCCAAATAGCATTGACCATTACATTTCAATTGGGGTTTGAAACGGTTTTCACAAAGGTTTTGGATGATATAATCCTTTCTCAATTCAAAATCCAAATAAACCACAGGCACAAGAATTGTTTTGACACTGATGAGCATCAAAAGCAATAGGGCTATGTAATTTTTGTGTGTCATTGGATGTTTACTAATTGAACCACAAAGGTATAATCGAAACGAATATGATCGTAATTTTTTAGTTTTTTATTCTAAACCTATCAGACTTTTCCTCCATACAGTCATGGCATAATTCAAAATTATGCCATGACTAAAAAAAGAATAAGTAACTGATTAATAGACACTTACTGCATTAACATCAACTCATCCAAACTAACTTGCACATCATCCCCAACTTGTTTTATACTATATTTCATCGGGAAATATCCTGCCTTGGCAAACTTGGCGGGCGTGGGTATGTTCTTGGTAATATTTGGTTTCGATTGCATTAATTCCAACGTTATCATTGGCTCAATGAAAGTAAATTTACCATCGTACGAACCCATGATTAAAGTCTCCGTAAATTTACCACCGTTCAATTCCGTTGATGTTGGGTTTGCCCAATGCACGCCCATCAAAGGCACTCCTGCGGGTAAACGAAAATACGGAATCGGCATGATACCATCAGGAGGAAGATTATCAAATTTCGCCGCCGTAGTATTAGTATAGGGTGGAATTACCGAACGTTCAGCGTTAGGTTGCATCATAAAATGCACGTCAAAATGGGCAACGTCATAAATACCAACGGGTTCGTGACCAGAATGGGAAAAATCAAGATAGATATGGTCAAATGGCGTTTTCCCAATGGCTTCGGTGGGCAAAGCAACCACTAAACTGGTACCTCCATTATGCGGAATATTGTTCAAAGCGCCTTTCGCTAAAGTCATACCAATCGAACTTGGTTTGTCACCCGTAAACTTAACCCAAGCATAAACTTTTCCATCGCCAATTGTCTGTTCTGCCCCTTTATAAGTTGGGTTTGGGTCAGTAACTACTTCGTCTTTTTTACATCCTGCAAGCATTATCCCCAATAAAGTACAGGTAAAAATGATATTTTTCATGTTAATTAAAATTAGATTTGTTTGTATTAATCATACAAAATTATGGCGTGTATAAATGATTTAAAATAACCTTTTATACACAATTAAATTAATTTAAACACCTGAAAATGAATACATTGCAACTTAAATTTCGTTTAAATAGCCGATAAAACCATTAAATAAATAATGAGTAACCTTTTATACCCAGCAAAAAAAATCGAATGTTTCAACCATTTATTGTTTATATTTAGAAAATAGTGAAAGGGTTTTGATTAAATTTGAGTATCGATTTGCACAGTTTTGCAACCTTTTTGATAATATTTGCAGATATTTGCAGCGGATTATTCAATAATTACTAAAGATAAAAGGAGCATTTATATAACATAAAAATATGAGTAAAATCATCAATGCTGAGAAACTACGATTAAATACTCGTGAGGATAATAAAGGCTGGAAAAAATGGGGTCCCTACTTATCAGAACGCCAATGGGGGACGGTTCGGGAAGATTATTCTCCTAATCAAGATGCTTGGAATGCCATTTCGCACGACATGGCTCGTTCGATTGCCTATCGTTGGGGAGAAGAAGGAATTGCGGGAATTTCTGATAATAAATCACATATTTGCTTTGCTTTATCGCTTTGGAATCATAACGACCATATCCTAAAAGAACGTTTTTTTGGATTAACAGGGAGCGATTCAAACCACGGTGAAGACGTGAAAGAATTGTATTATTACCTCGATTCCACGCCTACTCACTCCTACATGAAGATGCTTTACAAGTATCCGATTACGGCATATCCTTACGATCAGTTAGTGGAAGAGAGTCGCAAGCGTTCTCGGTTAGAGCCTGAGTACGAGCTACTTGATACAGGGATTTTTGAAAAAGATGAATATTTTGATGTTTTTATTGAATATGCCAAAGCGGACGAACAAGATATTCTCATCAAAATAACGGCTCATAATCGAAGCAAAAAAGATGCGCCCCTGACCATTCTGCCAACCATTTGGTTTAGAAATACATGGAGTTGGGGCTACGATAATTTCAAGTATAAACCCATGATGCGGGGAATCTCAAACAAGGCAATTGAGATTGATAACAGAAATGTTGGGCTTTTTAAACTCTACTGCGAAGAGGCAGACGAACTACTTTTTACCGAAAATGAAAGCAATTTTGAACGATTGTATGGCGTAGCTAATTATTCCCCTTATACCAAAGATGGCATCAATGAGTACATCGTAGAAGGAGATGAAAAAGCCGTCAATCCCAACGATATAGGAACAAAAGCCTCCGCTCAATACAAAAGAATCGTGAAAGCGGGCGAATCCGTAACGGTTCGTTTACGTTTGGTTGACCACTCAATTGTTGAACCTTTTGGGGGTTTTGAGGACACCATGGAGAAACGAATTCGGGAAGGAAATATCTTTTACGATGAAGTTCAACAGGATGTAAAAGACGAAGAATTATTAAAAATTCAACGGCAGGCTTATGCAGGAATGTTGTGGACCAAACAATGGTATTATTACAATGTCAATGAATGGATAAAAGGCGACCCAGCCATGCCAGAGCCATCGGGCTATCGTAAATATGGACGAAATGCCAGTTGGAGACATTTATATGCTGCCAATATTCTTTCGATGCCTGATAAATGGGAATATCCATGGTTTGCGGCTTGGGATTTGGCTTTCCATACTATTCCATTAGCTCGGGTTGACCCCAATTTTGCGAAACGACAATTAGCGGTTGTGTTGCGGGAATATTATATGCACCCCAACGGACAAATACCCGCTTATGAATGGTCATTTTCGGATGTAAATCCTCCCGTACACGCCTGGGCAACTTGGAAAGTCTATGAAATTGAAAAGGAAATGAACGGCAAAGGAGACATTTCTTTTTTAGAAAGAATTTTCCATAAATTATTGCTCAATTTCACGTGGTGGGTCAATTTGAAAGACGAAGGAGGCAATAATGTTTTCGGCGGAGGATTCTTGGGAATGGATAATATTGGGGTTTTTGACCGTTCTTCTACTTTGCCAACGGGTGGACGTTTGGAACAAGCCGATGGCACTGGTTGGATGGCCATGTATAGTTTAAATATGTTGAGAATTGCCTGCGAAATTGCTTTGGAACGTCCCGTTTATCAAGATATGGCTTCCAAATTCTTTGAGCATTTCTTGCATATTGCGGGAGCGATGCAGTCTTTGGGTGGCGATGATATTAGTCTTTGGGATGAAGAAGACCAGTTTTATTACGATATGCTTCATCTACCCAATAATGACAGTAAGTTGTTAAAAATCAGGTCAATGGTAGGATTAATTCCACTTTTTGCCGTAGAAATTCTGACGCCAGAAATGTTGGAAAAACTGCCAGATTTCAAGCGTAGAGTAGAATGGGTATTGAATAATCGCCCCGATTTGGCGGGATTGATTTCTCGTTGGTACGAATCTGGAAAAGGAGAAAATCGTTTGCTTGCTATTTTGCGGGGACATCGTATGAAGATGATTATGAAACGGATGTTTGACGAAAAGGAATTTCTTTCTGATTTTGGGATTCGCTCATTATCAAAATATCACCTCGACAATCCGTATCAATTCCGTATCAATGGCGATGTTCTGAAAGTGGATTATACGCCTGCGGAGTCCACAGGCAGTATGTTTGGTGGAAATTCCAATTGGCGTGGACCGATTTGGTTTCCCATGAATTTCTTGTTGGTCGATTCGTTGTTGAAATTCCAGACTTATTATGGCAATGATTATGAAGTAGAATATCCAACTGATTCGGGCGAGATGATGAGTATAAAAGAGGCAGCGATGAGTCTTTCAGAACGCTTAATAAAAATCTTTACACAAGACGATAAAGGCAGACGACCGATGTATGAAAATTACGAAAAACTGCAATCTGACCCACATTTTAAAGATTTAATTCTTTTCAATGAGTACTTCGATGGTGATACTGGAAAAGGTTTAGGAGCAGCTCACCAAACGGGCTGGACTGGATTGATTGCAGAATTAATTCTGACGGTTGCTAAAGAGAAGAAAGGTATTTTGAAAGATGTGATGTAGGGGAATAATGAATTTTTAAAACGCTCAATTTTGATGAAATTAAACATCAAGGTTGAGCGTTTTTATTTTATCAAATAAATTCAGCGTTTTCAAGGAAAACAATGAATTTTTTGGGTCTACGTTGAATGCTGTGGGTAATCAAATTTGAGTTTACCCGCTATGAAGTAAGTCATGTTAATAAGATTCTTAATATTTCGGAATCCTCTTACCCTTTTTTTGGCAAGCTGAATTTTAGCATTAATACTCTCCAAAATCCCGTTTGTTATTCGTGTTTGAATGTAGTTGACGATTCCAGACCAATGCGATCGCTTCATTCAGTAATTTTTTAACGTGGAATCAGTTGACAGTGATACTTGCTCTGGGAAAATTATCAGTTGCTCCTTGAATAAAAGCGGGCGATAAATCAATCGAAACCTGCTCTATTTGCTCTTTTAGACATCCTTTTGATTCTAAACAGTCTTTAATCTGAGTAACAGTATCAGCATCTTTTTCAACAACAGCATGGAGTACTATGTTCTTTTAAATCAACCCCAACGGTAATGGTAATATAGTTATGCCTTTTTTTAGAAGAAGTCTCGTCTATACCTACTTGGGTAACTTGTGAATGGTCGGTTGTATTATAAGCCTTGATACTCCAAAAATTGAAGATAGTCCAGAATCTGTTTGGATATTCACTGACGGTATCACCTACCTTGATGATCGGCATTTCACACTCTATCAGGTGCATTGCAAATGCCTCAAAAAGTAGCGTAAAGCCACTATTAGGTCTTGCACAAGGTACATTTACTTGATGAACTTGCCCTGTACTTATTACTAAACGAAGAACTCGATAATGCAAATAACACTCATGTTGAAAAAAAATTAAGTGTCGCCAAGTTCTATCAATCGTGTCATGGACAGAACATAATACTTGGCTTTTGTCCATAAATTTACTGCCTCGGTCAGTCTATATGAATATGTAAACTTTTAACATTCGAGTCTTCTGTTTGTAACTCTACTTGCGTAATTTTATAGGGGGGTGAAGACCCAATACCACTTGAAATATCTCTGTACTATTCATAATACAAAAATACGAAAAGATCAGTGACCCACAGTATTTAACATGGACCCTTTTAAAGCTGTTAAATCGTGTGTTGAAGTGCGATTTTTTTTAGGGAAAGTTAGTTTCTTCGTTCTGTGTAAACTTAAGGAGTAGAGTTTGGCTCCGTAATAACTTAATTTCTTATTAACATAATCTGCCATTTCGATAAAAGGCAAATCACCACTCCCCAAAGGAATGATTCGTCCGTTGATGTACTCATTTCTATATCTCGGATTGTTCCTCAAATGCCAAATATTCCTGTAATGTATTATAGCTATCTTCGAGTGCTGATATCAGTATTCTTTTAAAATTATTCTCTCCGTCTCCTCATAAATGTCTGATAATGGGAGTTCTCAATCAACATTTTTATTGAAATAGACCCTTCCAATGTATCGGCTTCGGAAGCTAAAAACCAAAGCCCTAAATCATTTTCTTTCCACATTACTTCCGAAAGGATACTGGTTGAGCTTATCAAAACGTATTCTCGGAGGCTTGGAATACTTCTATAAAGAGCATTTTTTTCTTCTCTATCATGAGCGTCCGTACTTTTTGGCAGGATTTCGATGATGATAACGGGATTCATTATTACATCTTTTTTACCTTCCAAAATTTTTTATCCCCGCAAACTACCATTAAATCTGGGTAAGGATAAAGCGTATTGGCTGGGACATGGAGTTTCCTATCTCTTTAAAAAGATTGACAGGATTTTTTTTCTCAGAAACGAGCCAATTAATACTGAACAATTTTCATTGACAATATTATGTTTGAAACTTGCTCCCGCCGTGGCAAATATTTCTCCTTGAAAATATTCGCTTTATAAGCGGCTTTTCGCTCCATTTGTAGATATTTTTCTAATGCTGACAATTTTTCTCTGTTTATTACTCAAATCTACAAAACCGACCGATAAAAAAACTCGCAAAAGCGAAACCTTTACGAGTTTTTTGTATCGAAAAAATGAGGAGTCTTATCTTGTAATTTCAATAATTTCAAATTCCATTGCCCCCACAGGCGCTTGAATTTGAGCTATATCACCCACTTTTTTTCCAAAAAGTCCTTTCCCAAAAGGTGAAGAATTTGAGATTTTCCCAGCCGCTAAATCAGCTTCTTCTTCCGAAACAATTGTATAAATTTTTTCCATGCCATTTTTGACATTTTTTATCTTCACTTTCGACAAAATCGAAACGATTGAATTATCAACATTTGTTTCATCAATCACACGAGCATTTGCCACTACTTCATTGAGCTTCATAATCTTTAATTCCAACAGTCCTTGTGCATCTTTGGCTGCATCATACTCAGCGTTCTCACTCAAATCGCCCTTATCACGTGCTTCCGCAATTTGTGCTGACATATCTGCACGTCCAGCAGTTTTAAGATACTGTAATTCAGCTTTCAATTCATCAAATTTTTCCTGCGTATAATATTGAAATTTTGCCATAGTTATGTTTGTTTTCTGTTATCCTAAATAGAAAAAAAAATACTGACAACGTGCCAGCAGGTATTTTAATTTAAAAATGTGTTATCTTGAAAAGCATTTATGCTCATCGTAAAATTTTCAAACGATTAATCTTTACATTCCTAATACAAACAAAAAGAACGGCCTAAGACCGTTCTACAAGATTTTTTATGACCTTTGCAGAAACATTAATTTATGTAATATTTTCCTGTTTTTGTTTTACTTGCATTTGCTATAAATATTGGAACAACAAATTTACGAAAACTTTAAGAAATTCAAAGTGTTTTTTTAGCATAATAGTTAGGAATTAGGTTTTTGGGGTTAAGCATCAGTGAAGTAATTAACTGATTATCAGAATTTTATAAAAATAAGTCGTTTTAAATAAGAATTTATTGATAAGAAAATGAGAATAATATTCATGGGAACTCCCGACTTTGCGGTTGAGAGTTTACGAATTTTAGTAGAAAATAAATATAACGTCGTGGCAGTGATTACTGCTCCCGATAAACCCGTTGGACGTGGGCAAAAATTGGGAATGTCGCCCGTGAAGGAGTACCTTTTAGAGAATGCTCCTAACATTCCGATTCTACAACCTGATAAATTGAAAAATCCAGAATTTTTAGAAGAATTAAAGGGCTATCAAGCTGATTTGCAGATTGTTGTGGCTTTTAGAATGTTGCCAGAAGTTGTTTGGATGATGCCGAAATTAGGTACTTTTAACCTTCATGGTTCGTTGCTTCCGCAATATCGTGGAGCCGCTCCCATCAATTGGGCGATTATCAATGGAGAGACTGAAACAGGTGTTACAACTTTTTTTTTGAAACAAGAAATTGATACAGGGTCGATAATTTTTCAAGAAAAAGAGCCCATTTCACTTACGGATAATGTGGGTGATGTCTATAATCGGCTCATGCACAAAGGGGCTGGATTAGTTTTGAAAACCGTAAAAGCCATTGAATCGGGTGTTTATCCGCAAGAACCACAGGACGAAACGGGAGAAATTCACCATGCTCCGAAGATTTTTAAGGAAACTTGTCAGATTGATTGGAATCAGCCTGTGAAAAAAGTGCATGATTTTATCCGTGGGCTTTCGCCTTATCCTGTGGCCTGGACGATGTTGAATGATAAAACTTGTCGGATTTATGAAGCGAGGATATTGGAAGCGGAAAATCCGTTGTTGTCTGTGTCTTCACAGATAACCGGTTCATACACCACCGACGGCAAAAAATACCTTCATTTTCAATGTGCTGATGGCTTTTTGGCGATTGAGAATTTGCAATCAGAGGGCAAAAAACGGATGGGAATTGAGGAGTTTTTGAGAGGGTATCGAATAATTGGTGAGTTGTGATTTATGAATTGTGAGTTATTCCATTTACAAAATTTAAATATCAATTCTGAATTAAATCGTAACAAATCCGATGAACATTGCGTCCATAAAATCACTAAATCACAATTCACTAATTCACAACTAAAAACATGGCAACTCAATTTTATTCAAAACGAAATTTGCAATTCCTTCTTCACGAAGTGCTTGATGTAGAGTCGCTTACCAAATATCCATACTTTCAAGACCATGCCCGTGAAACGTTTGATATGGTACTGGATTCGGCTGAACAAATTTCGGAAAAACTCTTGAAACCGCTTTTGACGGAGATGGATAGAAAAGAACCGCAATTGGTGGATGGCAAAATCAAAATTCACGAGGGTATGTTTCCGATTTTGAAAAAATTTGGGGAAGATGGCTGGATAAATGCGGGTTTTTCTTATGATGAAGGCGGACAGCAAATTCCTGCTACGGTGTTGAGTTCGGCGGCTTTTATTTTTCAAGCTGCTAATTATTCTTCTTCGGTTTTTCCATTTTTGACTTCTGGAGCGGCAAATTTGATTCGTAGTTTTGGTTCTCAGGAATTAAAGGAAACTTTTACGCCCAAGATGTACACAGGTGAGTGGCAAGGCACCATGGCACTTACCGAACCCGATGCAGGAAGTTCGCTTTCGGATATTTCTACCACCGCAGAATCGACTGAAAATGATGCGGAGTGCCGCCCAGGCGTTTACAAAATAAAAGGGCAAAAAATATACATTTCAGCGGGCGACCACGACGGTTGTGATAATGTAATCCATTTGATGCTTGCCAAAATAAAAGGTGGCCCTGCAGGAGCGAAGGGAATTTCACTTTTTGTAGTCCCACAGAAGAGAACCGTGAGCGATGAGCCACGAGCAATGAGCAATGAGCAAGGGATTTCGAGCGAAAACTCACAGCTCAAAGCTCACAGCTCAAAGCTACAAGACAACGACGTTTTGACCGCTGGGGTTTATCACAAAATGGGTTATAAAGGAGCGCCGATTGCCCATTTGATGGTTGGCTCGAATGATAATGCTTTTGGGTATTTGGTGGGTGAGCCACACAAGGGTTTGACATATATGTTCCAGATGATGAATGAGGCTCGTATTGGCGTGGGAATGAACGCCACCGCCATCGGGACTGCCGCTTATTATGCCTCACTCGAATACGCAAAAGAGCGTCCACAAGGGCGATTGATTTCGGATAAAGATATTACCAAACCCCAAGTTCAGATTATTCGTCATGCCGATGTGAAGCGGATGTTGTTGTTCCAAAAAGCCATTGTAGAGGGTTCGATGGCACTTTTAACGCAATGTTCGATGTATGCAGATTTAGCTTCGGTGACGGAAGGAGAGGAGCAAGAGCATTATCATTTATTGTTGGATTTACTCACGCCCATTGCCAAATCGTACCCTTCGGAAATGTGTTGTTTGACGACCTCCGCCGCCGTCCAAATTTTAGGCGGTGCGGGTTATACGACCGATTTTCCCGTAGAACAATTTTACCGTGAAGCCAGAATTCACCCCATCCACGAAGGTACAACGGGTATTCATGGCTTGGATTTATTAGGTAGAAAAATCATTATCAAAAACGGAAAATCATTGCAATTATTGGTGGCTGAAATTTTAAAAACGATTGAGAAAGCAAGTTCAATTGACCGTTTAAAGCCTTTTACTCAGAAATTGCAAGTATATTTAGGTAAAACTGACAACGTAACGAAACACCTTTTGAGCTTGGCGAGCAATGATTTAGAAATCTTTTTATCGGATGCCACTTTGTATTTAGAACTCTTCGGAATTATGACAATTGCGTGGCAATGGTTGGTGCAAGCCATCAAGGCAGAAGAGGCTTTGCAGGCAGGAGCGACGGGCGATGATTACGACTTTTACCAAGGTAAAATCTTTACGTTACGGTATTTTTATGAATATGAATTAGTGAAAATTGATTCCTTGATGAAGCGACTTTTGAGTGAGGATAATGTGACAGTGGAGATGGAGGCGGCTTGGTTTTGAGGATAATGAAAAGGCTTAACAAGTTGAATTTTGTTAAGCCTTTTTTACAATATTATGTTCGTAACTGGGTTCAGTAAAATTTAAGAGAAAATTGCATCCTCTGGAATGGTTTCAAATTTTATAAATAATGCCTTAATTGATTCTTCTGTTTGACTTTGAAACGATTTCAAGACAGTTTCCATTCATCATAATTGCCTTGCAATTTCGTTATTCTTGATATATGTTGAGGCATAATTAAAATTTGACCATCTTTTGAACGTTCTACTTGCCAATCTTTATTGGGTGTACAAAACTCAAAGAATTGTTCATCATTCATTACTGAACGAGGCATTTCTATCTTTAAGACATCGGTTTGTAATATATCAAATACTGACATAATTTTTTTTATAAGTTTAGTAGCAGTAAAACAATAACTTATGGTTTTACTGCTACTAAATTACACAATATTTATCAATAATCTCCTCCAGCGCCACCGCCACCAAAATCGCCACCACCAAAACCGCCGAAGCCACCGCCGTCACCGCCAGAACTTCCTCCGCCCCAACCAGACGAACCGCCCGATGAGAAAATGATGGGACCAGCCCAACCGCCACCCATAAAGCCACCTCCGCCACTGCGTCCACCTTTGCTATTTCTGCCGATGATGTATAAGATAATAATGACGACCAAAATAACGATAAGAAATGGAATAACCGAACCATCATCTTCCGTTGGTTCAGCCTCAAATTCTCCCGAGGCTCTTTTCATAATTTCTGAAGTGGCTTCGTCTAAACCTCGATAAAACTGACCTGCTTGGAAATAGGGCTTCAAAATGGTGTTAATGATTCTTTTAGAAACTGCATCGGTAATAGTTGCTTCCATGCCTCGCCCCGTTACAATTCTGAGTTTTCGGGTTTCGGTTGCCCACAAAAGCACCAAGCCATTATTTTTGTCTTTTTGGCCCACGCCCCAGTCTTTTGCAATTTTCATGGCGTAATCGTAGGGGTCAGAATCTCCCGTAGTTTTTACGATGACAATGGCAATTTGCGTGGAGGTGCTGTCGGCATATCCTTTGAGTTTTTGTTCCAAAGATTGTAATTCCGAAGGCGTTAATTTCATGACAAAATCATTGACTAACCTCGGAGGATTGGGCTTTGCTGGAATGTCTTGTGCGTTCAATTTTGCAGTAAACAATAAGCAGTAAGCAGTAAAAAAGAAATATATAATTAATTTTCTGGACATGAAATTGTGTTGATTGGTAATGTAGCACGTGATTGTACGATAAAAGATTTGAGTCCGATTCACGAAAGCAAACGTTGCCCGTGCTATTTCGTGCTTCAGTAATTTATCCAAATGAAATATCATCAGGTAATTCGTTCACATCATCTGATTGATACGGAAAAAAATGCTTTAATTGTTCGCCTGCCGAGTGTATGCCTTGAGCTAAACCTTCGGCAAAAAGTCCTTGTGAAAAATTGGTTTTAAGCAAAATTTTAGTGGTTTCCCAGAAGTTTTTGGGAACAACTTTATCAATGCCTTTATCGCCTAAAATAGCAAATTTCCTGTCATCGGTCGAAAGGTAAAAAAGTACGCCATTTAGTTGGGCGGTATTGCCCATCCCAAGTTCAATAAATACTTCGGTAGCACGATCGAGGACGTTATCAGTAGGGCATGTTTTTTCGATATGCACACGGATTTCACCCGAACTATTGAGTTCAGCCGCTTGAATAGCTTTAATTATATCGGCTTTTTGAGAATCAGAAAGAAAATTTTGGGACATGATTTTTGGGGTAAACGGTGAAGGATAAACGGTAAAAGGTTCACGGTAAAACATTCACCGTGAACCTTTTACCGTAAACCAAAAATATTATTTTGCACCACCACCAAAATCAACGTTTGGCGCTTTTGAAGCACCTGCATCGGCTTGGAAATATCCTTTTACTGTGAATCCTGAGAAGCTGGCAATTAAGCTGTTAGGGAAAGTTACAATATTGCTGTTGTAACCTTTTACAGTTCCGTTGAAACGGTCTCTTTCTTCTTTGATACGGTTTTCAGTACCTTCCAACTGCGACTGTAATTCCGAGAAGTTTTCGGTTGCTTTCAATTGTGGGTAGTTTTCAGCAACTGCCATCAAACGTGACAACGAACCACTCAATTGACTTTGTGCCGCTTGATATTTTTGGATATTTTCGGGCGATAAATCTTTGGCATCCAGCTTGATTTGGGTTGCACTTGCACGAGCGTTGATAACGTCCGTAAGGGTACTTTTTTCAAAATTGGCAACGCCTTGAACGGTTTTTACCAAGTTTGGAATTAAATCCGCACGACGTTGATAAGCTGTTTCGACATTTGCCCAAGAAGCCTCAACTTCCTGATTTCCAGTAGCCATTCCGTTTCTAACACCAATACCCCAAAATAATACTAAGGCAGCAACGCCCAATCCGATAAGAAGTCCTTTTGACATAATTTTTTAAATTTGAAAATTTGGTAATTTGAAGATTAATTAATTTTAATAACTTGAAACTTGAAAACAATAACATGAAAAAGGCTTTGTTCACTCTATTTTCAACTGATCATACCGTCAAATTATCAAATTATCAGCCAAATGTAGATATTTTTTTGAAATACCGATGAAATCTATGGCGAATATTTGGTTTTTGGTGGGTAACGGTTGTTATTCATTATGGATTTAAAGATTTAAGCCCTCATTTTATGAAGGATTATTTGAAATATTTTTCTGAATAATAGAACTAATGTATTCTTTTTTGTACGGTTTACAACAGGAATAATAAAAAATCATTTTTAAAAGTAATGTTAATCTCAAAATCGAATCAGGAAGCACGGAAATTTGTTAAATGCTGTATTGAGTTTCTAAATCGTTATGATTCTATCTCTGGCAATTACTTTCCAAGTATCAACCACCCTATTTTCTTGCACCACTTTCACCTCATTATACAAAGCAACGGTCGGACAAATGTGGATTGGCACACCATACCAAACATCACCAAGTGTGTATTTATCCGTATTTTCAACTTGAACAACCAAATGTTCTTCACTCTGACCGATAGGAGTTATCTCATCATTAATTAAAAATTTGATGCGAGGTAATGGTTTCTCAGCCGCAATAGATTTATGCCCTAAATCAAGGCAAAGTGTCGTTTTGTTAACGACAGAAATAATTCTCGTTGCGATTATTCCCGCCCAAAGAAAATTAAAATCTGGCATCAAGCTTTTGTATCCTGCATCCCAAAAAATGAAAGTACCTGGACTCACTTCAACGTCGTGGTGAGCTAGTGCGTGTAGCGAAAAAGTTGGCGTGCCACCCACGATAATTTTTAATTTTTTCTCCGCAAATTTTTCAATTTCAAGTTGCACAAGCGAGATTAATTGGAATACTTTAGCGGTTTTATGTTTCCTTTCCAAAACGTCCGTGTCGTGGATATGACCATCGTAGGCGTGAAGACCAATAACATGGATTCCCATTAAATTGAGGGAATTCGTGTATAAATTTAACGCATATTCTACCGAAATTCCCGTGCGATTCATGCCTATATTTAAGTCAATAAAAACATCCAATATATCATCCATAAAACAATCCGAAAGTTGCTTAGCTATATCCAGATTATCAATTACGCAAGAAAATTTTGTTTTGGGATATTGCTGTTTCAAAGCCTGTAAACGCTTAATTTTTGGCCCTAAAACTGGATAAGCAATTAATACATCTTTTGCTTTTGCGATGCCCAGCATTTCAGCTTCGGCAATGGTAGCACATTTGAATTTATGAATACCCGCTTGTATCATCATCTCCGTGATTTTCAGGAGTTTATGCGTTTTTACGTGGGGACGTAATTGCTCAATGGAATGTACTAATTCTATGGCTTTTTCGATGTTTTGTCTTGCCCTTTCTTGGTAAATTAGCAAAGCGGGCGTATCAATTTCTTCAATATTTTTTATGTCAAACCAGTTCATAAGGATGGGATTTGTTAAATAATCCTCAATTTACGAAATTACACAAAGCAAAAAATCCCATGACCATTGTAAGGTAATGGGATTTGTAATTAGTTTAATAAATATCAACTGTCGTTTTGTAGATAATTAAGAAACCTTACTTAATCAGCGGCAACTTTGTAAGTAGGATCTTCAATCACATTAACCTCAATCACTTTATCAGCATTTTTAAGTAGTTGCCGACAATCATAGCTCAAATGCTTTAAACGCACTATTTTACTCACTTTAGCATATTTTTCTGTTATTTTATTCACTGCATCTATGGCACTCATATCTACAATCCTACTTTCCTTAAAATCAATAACTACTTCATTCGGGTCATTGATTACGTCAAATTTTTCGGAAAATGTAGTCGATGAGCCAAAGAAAAGTGGCCCATATATTTCATAGTGTTTTACGCCTTTATCGTCAATATATTTTTTTGAACGAATCCGTTTGGCACTTTCCCAAGCAAAAACCAAGGCTGAAATGATAACGCCAATCAGTACTGCCAACGCTAAGTTATGAAGCCAAATGGTGATAATAGCAACTAATACACCCACAAAAATATCAGGTTTAGGCATTTTATTGATGACTCTGAAACTCATCCATTCAAAAGTTCCAAAAGCAACCATCATCATCACACCAGTTAATGCCGCCATTGGTAAAGCTTCAATAATAGGGGATGCAAAGAGAATAATGGACAAAATTGTTAAAGAAGCAATTATACCAGAGAGTCTCGCCCTGGCTCCTGCTGAAAGATTAACTAAAGTTTGAGCAATCATCGGACAGCCCCCCATTCCAAAGAAGAACCCATTGAGAATATTTGCCGCACCTTGGGCTAATGATTCTTTATTTCCATTACCAGTAGTCTGAGTAATTTCATCTACCACATTTAGCGTTAGTAAACCCTCGGTTAGTCCCACACCCGCCATGATAAGTCCATAAGGAAGAATGATATTGAGTGTTTCTAACGTTAAAGGGATATTTGGAAGATGAAAAGGAGGTAATCCACCACTAACTGAGGCAATATCTTTTACAGTTTTAGTATCAATTTGCAACCAGAAAACTAAAAGCCCAACAATAATAATGGCTACTAAAGATGCAGGGACAGTTTTTGTAATACGAGGAAAAATAAGAATTATCGTAATTGTCAAAGCAACCAAACCTACCATTGTATATAGGGATGTTCCTGATAGCCAAACGGAATGGCCGTCAATCACTGTTTTGAATTGTTCCAATTGAGCCATAAAAATTATGACAGCTAATCCATTTACAAACCCAAACATAACGGGTTGTGGAACGAGTCTAATGAATTTGCCCAATTTAAAAATGCCCACGAATAATTGAAAAATACCTGCCAAAATAACGGCGGCAAAAACGTATTCCAAACCATGAGAATTCATCAAGGCAATTAATACAACAGTCGTTGCTCCTGCTCCCCCAGAAATTAATCCCGGTCTTCCTCCAAAAATAGCGGTAACTATCCCCATGATAAATGCCCCGTACAGACCCATGAGAGGTGGAAATTTAGCTAAAATAGCAAAAGATAATGATTCGGGAATCATGGTCATTGCTACGGTTAAACCTGCTAAAATTTCTATTCTATAATCTACTTTTTGTTTAAAATCAAATAAATTGAAAATTTGCGTCATAAATTGTTTGTGCTTGGTGTGTTATGCTACTTCCAAGTTTTAGATTAAATGGAATATAGCAGTTAACAGAATTATGATTTGTTGTTAATACCTAAAAGTATCTCCCTTGAAATCAAATATTTCTATTTTCCTGCCATCTTTTTTTGTTAATATTACTTTGTTTGCCTCCTTCGCATCAATCGTTTGGATGTATTCGGCATCTTTTGGGAGATACAAATTTACATATTGTGCATCCAATACCGACCTTTTAATACTGTTTACGTAAGTATCTCCTTCATAAAATGTTTTAATATAAGATGGATAAGTAATCGTATCCCCCGTTTGATATTGTTTGACCAATTCGTTGGCAATTTTAAGATATGGATTTTCAGTACGTGCTTTGTTACGGTAGTTATATTTCAGTGATTCATCGTTTAAAACCGTGTTAATCGTTTTTCTAACAAAGAGTAATTGAACTCCAAATAAACCCCAAATAAAGTAGTTAAGGGGTTTTATCTGCTGATTTGCGTTTAATAAAGCAATACTGAGGAAAATAGTTGAATAGGGAAATGAAAATCCTGAGTAGCGTTGAGTTAGACCAAAAGTATGACCATTTTTAAAAGTCATGATGATTAAAAAAATGGTTGGAATGAAAGTTAAAAATAATAGTAACCAAAGCTGTTGTTTTTCAATACCTTGTTTGGTATCCCTCCAATATTCAACAAATAGGTAGAGTAGAAGCACACCGTTAACTATTTCTAAATATTGCCATTTTGCAGTGGAATAAATGAAATAGCCCAATATATTTATCCCAATAATGAATGATAACCATCTTCTTTGTTCTGATTTTTTAAATTTCCATAGTGAAAATACGGAGAAAATAGTAATAAAGAGAGCAACTAAAAAATTCTTTTTACCAACTATATTCGCCAGAATGTTATTACTGGCAATGAATAAATCAGTAAAAATAGGAAGAGCCTTTTTTGTTACGTTTTCAACCGTTGCCGGGTCAATATAGCCTGCGTGTGGATTTGGATTTAGATGAGCTTGTGCATAGTAAATCTTTGCTTGATAATTAAGGGTTTGGAAGGTATAATCTCCACCTCCACTGGTTATCCAATAGCTAAAAGCTAATGCACCAATCACTAAAGAGAGGGGTAGTAAAACCCAAGGTCTCGATTTCCGAACAAACAATAAAACGTACATTCCATGAACCATGAAAACCGTTGCTGTTAAAAAATGTGATAATAAACATAATGCGCATAAGATGCCGTAAAACCAATATAACCTTAACGACTTAATATCATTTTCTTCATTTTTAATAATTTTCAGAAAAATATGAGTTGCCAATAATGTTAAAAAAAAACTCATGGAATAGTTTCGAGTTTGTTGGCTAATAGCAATGAAAAATGGTTCTATCGCCATTAAAAAACACGCTAATAAAGCTAATTTAATATCTTTAAAATGTTCTGTGATAAAAAAATATAAAAGTACAATGAGTAAACAGCTAAAAATTACAGATAAAAAACGAATGGAATAATCATAAATACCAAATACCTTTATCCAATTATGCAGCACAAAGTAATAGAATGGACTATTGCCAATGTCACTTCGTCTAATACTATCGTAATAATCATCAAGGTTTTTATCTGCCCAAAATTCTTTTGGTGTAAAGGTGTTCTTCCCTACTGTATAAAAACAGTTTTTCTGAGAATTACCTTCTAAAGCCATCCCTTGACTTATGAGTATGGTTGCTTTTTCATCTAAAAATATACCATGTTTATCAAGATTATGAATTCGGATTCCGAATCCAATTACTACAATCAAAAAAAGGAAAGCGTAAGTTAGACGAGTAAGATTCATATAAATTGAATTTTAAAACACACGGAATATAATGCCGTGTGTTGAATTTAAACGTTGAAGTTATTAGTTTTTCTTACTGCAAGCGATGATAAATTGAGCGGAGAATACGTGTTTTAAAACAGGTATTTTTTCTAAGATAGGCTGTAATGAGTAGATAAGTTTTGCGGCCGGGGTCGGAAAAAAGAATGGAACATAACCTACATAAGACCAGTTAATTACTTTTCCTCCTGCATTATTAATCCATTTCTTCAAACTCCATTCAAAAAAAGACTGCTCTTCATGCTCGATATGGTATTTAGAAGTTTTTTCAATGAATTTTAAAATTGGGTTATTACCATTGGGCTCCATAATAATGATATTATCCGTTAATTTAAAGGCATTCTCAATTGCTTTTTGTTGGTCACTTAGATGATGTAAGACACCTCTAATTATACCAACATCATATTTCACGGCAGGGATTTGTAAATTTTCATCCAAAAGATTGACGGTTTCAAAAATAACATCGGGGTATATTGTAGTTGCTTTTTCAACGGCTTTTGAAGCAGGGTCAAACCCTCTGACTTCTAAATTGGGGAAGTTCTGTTTGATTTCATTGGTGTATGAACCATCTCCACAACCAATATCTATCAATGTTTTATACTGAGGCTTAATAAACTTAAAAATCTCTTCCGAAATTCTCTTGTTTGCTACATAGGATGAAAATAGTGAATTGGTTGTGTACAAAAAACCACCATTTTCTTGTACATTTTGGTTAAATACCTCTACATTTTGTTTTAACATAACTTTGGTTTTACGTATGAAAATATAGGGCTTGTACATAGTTTTATGTAATCGACTATCGTTAGATAACCAATAAAATAGCCCTTTGAAAAAACTGTTTGTAACCTATTGACTATATCCAATTTTCATCGGAGAATAGAGTAAAGTCATCATTTATTCAGAATTGTCCAGTTACAGACAATCTAAAATATAGCTGAGTAAAAATGTCAATAGGTAGAAATGTGTATTGTTTTGGGTCATTATATACCCGATATTATCCTTAGATAGAAGGGAGGAAACTGTTTTGCAATGAAAATTAGTGCAAAAAGAGAGGAAAGAATATCGCTTTATATTCTTTGTTGGGGTAGTGATTTTACTAATGAAATAATAAACTGATAGTAACGCAGAATTATGAACGTAAAATTTTATGTTTCATTTTTGATACTTTATTACACCAAAATTACCAAAACAATTACTTTAAATGTAATTGTTTTGGTAATTCTAATACAAATCTAATTACTGTTAATACCCGAAGGATTTATGTATTTAATAAATCTTGCCATAAATGAAAAATCATTGATATCATTCCGTACTGACCTTTAAAATACTAATTATGAATATTTTACAGACAGGTAATAAGTATATATACTTACCTATTCATTTATTTTATGATTTTGAATTTTTTAAAGAGAAATAGAGCGAAATGAATCCTATAATTGCCGCTATCACTGAAGCAATGAGAATTGTAATTTTTGAGCCATTTTGTAGCTCAGAATCATCAAAAGCGAGTAGGGTAATAAAAATGGACATCGTAAATCCGATGCCTCCTAAAAACCCAACGCCAATAATTGATTTCCAATTTAAGTCGTTTGGTAGTTTACAAATTCCGAAAGTGACAGCCAAAAAAGTGAGTAGCACAATACCAATGGGTTTGCCAATGACCAATCCCAAAGAAATACCTAAACTAAATTTCTGCGAAATAATTTCACTCAAATCCGTGTTTACCATAATTGCCGTATTGGCTAATGCGAACAGGGGAAGAATGATAAATGCTACTGGTTTGTGCAAAAAATGCTGCAAAATATATGAAGTTGATTTTTTGTCGCCATTACCGAAAGGGATTGCAAAAGCTAAAAGTACGCCCGTAATGGTGGCATGAACACCCGAATTCAACATAAAATACCACATCGCAAACCCGCCAATTAAGTAAGGAATGAGATTTCTGATTTTTAACCGATTCAACACAATTAAAACGATAAAAATACCCAAAGCAATGGCTAAATTTAGCAAGATAATTGCTTTGGTATAAAAAATTGCAATTACCATAATAGCCCCTAAGTCGTCAATTACAGCCAATGCGGTAAGAAATACTTTGAGCGAGGTAGGAACTCTCTTACCCAATAAAGACAAAACTCCGAGGGCAAAAGCAATGTCCGTTGCCATGGGAATTCCAGCTCCTGATTGTGTAGAAGTGCCAAAATTTAGCAATAAATATATCCCTGCCGGAATAATCATGCCTCCCAAAGCACCAAAAATTGGCAAAAGTGCATCTTTAATTTTTGAGAGTTCGCCAATGTAGATTTCTCTTTCCAATTCGAGTCCGATGAGTAAGAAAAATATGGTCATCAAGCCATCGTTAATCCAGTATTCAATGCTTTGTCCGCCTAAAGTAGTATGCCAAAAATGGGTATATTCACTCCCCAAAGCAGTATTTGCCAAGACCATTGAAATGATTGTGCAAGCAATTAACGTGATACCGCCCGATTTTTCGCTGTCAGAAAAATCTTTAAATAATTTTGTTATTTTCATCGTGGGATTTCTTAAAATTTAATTTTCAATAATCCTAATGCAACAGTTATTAGAATTTTACTTATTCATGAAGTATATTAAACCACTTCAACCACTTTGTCTCCTTGCGTTTTCAAGAATCCAATCGGCGTAATGAATTTCTCTAAACCATTGGTTTTTAACATATTAATTACTTCGTTGGCTTTGTCTTTACTCACCGAAATCAACAATCCGCCCGAGGTTTGTGGGTCGGCTAAAATGGCCCATTTTTCTTCGGACATTTTGCCAATTTTATGCCCGTAACTATCTCTATTTCTGTTTGTTCCACCAGGAACAGAACCTTGTGCGATGTATTCAAAAATGGCTTCGGTAATTAAAGGGATATTTTTAAAATCAACGACCGCACTCAATCCGCTACCTTCTGCCATTTCGGTAAGGTGTCCCAAAAGCCCAAAACCCGTTACGTCTGTCATAGCATTTACCGAACTCAATTTGCCCAATTCTTCACCCACTTTGTTGAGTTGCATCATCTGATTTGCCGCCAAATCCTTGTGTTCATCTCTGAGAATGGCCTTTTTCTCGGCGGTTGTCAAGATTCCTACGCCTAATGGTTTGGTCAAAAATAGTACATCTCCGTCTTGGGCTTTGTTGTTTTGTTTGATGTTTTCGATGGGAACGATGCCGTTTACCGCCAAGCCAAAAATTGGTTCGGGCGAGTCGATACTGTGTCCACCCGCCAGTGAAATTCCTGCTTCTTTACAAATACTGCGACTGCCATCAATCACTTGTTGCGCTACTTCGGGCGATAATTTATTGATGGGCCAACCAAGGATTGCAATGGCTAAAACGGGTTTTCCGCCCATCGCATACACATCGCTAATGGCATTTGCCGAGGCAATTCTCCCAAAATTAAAAGGGTCGTCCACAATGGGCATAAAAAAATCGGTCGTCGAAATTAGTGCCGTTCCGTTGCCCATGTCCAACACCGCTGCATCATCTTTGCTATGGTTTCCGACAATCAATTTATCGTTATCGGGCATGGCAATATTGCCTTTCAGAATTACGTCCAAAACTTGTGGTGAAATCTTACAACCACAGCCCGCTCCGTGTGAATATTGGGTTAATTTTATTTGTTCCATTGTTTGATGATAGCACACGAATTTTACGGATTAGACACGGATTTTATTTTATCCGTGTCTAATCCGTAAAATTCGTGTACCGTAACATAAATTTCATTAAAATTATCGTATTAATCTCTTTTTACTGGTTCAAACGTTCTCGTTTGAACCTCCATGAGCGTCCAAGCTCAACGCACGAATTTGATTCATTAAAATATTTGTATTAATCTTATTATCAACTACTTGAGATTCTATTTTCTGGATTAATTCTTGGGCATTTTCACGATTGTAAAGCCCTTTTTCATACCATTTGTCATAGTATTTCAGCAGGATTCTGAAGCTCTCTTTAAAGTCATTTTCCAATAAATAATTAATTGCATTTTTAGTTTCTAAACCGCCCAAACGCTTTTGAATTCGCATGATGGCCGTTACTAATTCCGATTTGGCTTGTTTGCCGTATTCTTCCGTTAAATAATTTAGTCGTTCTTCAAACGGGATGTCCATAAAGTAAACCAAACTTTTACGCATATTGTGCCACATCGCCATCGGAATTTGCATATTGCCAATTCGTTGACTTTCATCTTCCAAGAAAATTTGGGTTTGTATGTCATTTTTCGATAATGCCATTCCCAACAAATTCTCAAACATTTCTTGTGAAGGTTGGGGTGCTTGCCCAATGCCTCCCAAAGCTGAGCCTTTGTGATTTGCCAAACCTTCTAAGTCAATAATTGCGTGATTATTTTGTTGTAAACCATACAACAAAGGCGTTTTCCCCGAACCCGTAAATCCGCCAATTATTTTGAAAATATAGGGTTTTTCAAACTGCTGTAAAATCCAATTTCGATAGGTTTTATAACCGCCTTCAAGCGTAAAAACCTGAAAGCCATACAAATCTAAAAGCCAAGAAACAGCCCCGCTTCTCATGCCTCCACGCCAGCAATGCACGAGTATTTTTTTGGAAGTATGTGGTTCATTATCAGATACTTTTGAAAGGGATTCTACTTTTTCAACCATCTTTCGCATATTAGGTCCGAAGTAATCCAAGCCAAATTTTATGGCATTTTCACGGCTCATTTGCTTATAGGCCGTTCCAACAACTTTCCGTTCTTCATCCGAAAACAAAGGAAGACTATGCGCATTTGGAATATGAGCATGGGCGTATTCGCTTGGACTTCGCACATCCAGTACGAGTTGCGTTTTTGCCAATTCCAGAAAATTTTCAACATTGATTCTTTTTACTGCCATGATTAATTAGAAATATAATAACGTAAAATACTAATCCCCAACACTTAATTCCTAAAACCTGTCTACAAATAAAAAGAACACCAGAATATGGTGTTCTTGATTTAGTCTTTCTTAGATTTTTTTTCTCTTTTTTCTTCTTTCTTTTCTTTTGCAGTTTTCAGAGGCTCTTTTTTAACAGCTTTCTGCATTCCAGTTCCTTTTGCCATGACGATATTCGTTAGATATTAATGTTTGATTTTATTAATTAAGTAAAAGTAAAAATTATTTTTTGGAATGAACATTTTTTCATCAAAAGGTTTTATTTTAATGCTAAGTAACGTGTAAATAATAAGTTGGTCTAATTAATTTTCATAATATTGTATCTTCGTATTCAATACTGATTTTTAGTTATATGGAAATTACCCTCGAAGAACGCAATTATTTTAATCAATTAGATGAACGCCAACAACGCTTATAT
>NZ_CBABQS010000035.1:0-42784 GCF_964672035.1 Arcicella sp. | reverse complement strand
ACTAAGTTGCAGAATATATCGTTAAAACGTCATATCATTATTAAAAATTTAAAATTTTCAAGGCAATGAAATTCAACACCAGCACATTGACACAGTTTTTATCACGGAATTTTTATATAAATCCAAGGTTGATAGCTCCCCAAAAACGCTTTTATGCTGACTTGGGAATGAACTCATTGGAGTTTTTGGAGGTAGTAGTTTATTTAGAAAATACGTACGGAATCACATTACCAGATAATGAAATCGACAAAGTTCAGACCATTAGACAATTATCTGAATTGATGGAAATAAATTTGGAAATGGTAAATGCATAAGTAAGATTTTATTGTGGTTAAAGGGGTTAAGGCTTGGACGATTTCGTTCAAGCCTTTTTTATTTTTCCACTGTAACCTGCATCGTAATACTAACTTTAAAAGATAATGCCTATCTGAGTTTCAACGGAAGTCGTCGTTCAAAACGACGACTTCCATAAAATACGCATCAAATCTTTAAAATTGGTATAAATATATGCCAAAGAGGGTTTGTAGGCGTATTACTTTTTTCAGACTTTTTATCATGGATAATTTTAGTAAATTTAGGGAATAATTATATTTTGCTTTTAAATCCTTTATTCCCATGTATAAAACTGTCATTTTACTCAGAATTTTACTAATCTGTGCTGTCTTTAACAGTGCTTTTGGGCAAGTGAAAAAGAAGCCTCTGGTAGTATTTGTTACGGGCGACCACGAATACAGTGGCGAAGAAACACTACCATTAATTGCCGCAGAATTAGAGAAAAATTATGGCTTAAACACCAAAGTTTTGAAGGCTTTTCCCAACCAAAATGCGGAGAAAAATATCCCAGGTTTAGAAATCTTAGAGAAAGCCGACTTGGTTATTTTCTATTTGCGCTGGCGACAATTACCGCCCGAACAACTCGAATTTATTGATAAATACTTAAAATCGGGAAAACCCGTGATGGGATTCCGAACATCAACCCACGCCTTCAATTTTCCCAAAGGACATGAATCTGAAAAATGGAATGCCTTTGGTGAATTTGCCCTCAATGCGCCTCCGGGTTGGGGAAAAGCGGGTCACACCCATTACGGACATAAAAGTACCACTGACGTTTCTGTCATTGAGACCGCCAAAAAACATCCCATTCTCCAAGGAATTAATCCGAACTTTCATGTGAGTTCGTGGCTTTATCATGTGCTACCCGACTATCCAACCAAAGGTTCAGAATGGCTATTGATGGGAAAATCGGTAAATCCCGATAAAGCAGCCATTGAAAACCCCGTCGCTTGGACGGGAACAAATTCATTCGGAGCAAAAATATTTATGACCACTTTAGGGCATCCAGAAGATTTTCAAGTAGAAGATTTTCAGCACCTTATTTTCAATGCCATTTTATGGGAATTAGGCAAAAAAGTACCTACCAAATGGAAAGGAAAAATAGCCCTTGACGTACCGTATAGAGGCATGGTTAAGTAAATACGAAACTTACTATAAAATAGAATTATACCACAGATGTAACAGATTTACACGGATTATTTCTTAATATTTATCTGCGTAAATCTGTAAAATCCGTGGTCTAATTTGGCTTCGGCAATTTTTCTAATTTAGAATCAAAACCAAAAAACTCATGAAATTTCCTTATAAATTTTTATTACTATTAGTCTTACTATTCGTGGTAATTACGGCCTTTCAGCTAATTCAGCCTAAAGTTTTACCAATTAAAAAAGGTGCGCATATTGCCTTAATCGGTGGAAATTTAGGTTCAAGAATGATGAATTACGGGCATTTTGAAACTGAAATGCACCTTCGTTATCCTGAAAATAACCTCTTCATTCGCAATATGTGCGATGGTGGTGATACGCCCGGTTTTCGACCTCATGCCAGTAGAAACTTGCCTTGGGCATTTCCGGGAGCAGAAAAATTTCAGACTGAATATGCCAATTATTCCAATAGCGAGGGTCATTTTGAAACGCCCGACCAATGGCTTACCAGACTAAAATCGGATGTAATTATTAGCTTTTTTGGGTATAGCGAATCATTCCAAGGAATCGCTGGATTAGCAAATTATAAGGCTGAGTTGCAGGCTTTTATCAAACATACAAAAAGTCAAAAATATAATGGAAATAAAGCGCCACAATTGGCAATTGTTTCGCCCATTGCCTTTGAAGATTTGTCTGGCATTTACGATTTACCGAATGGAAAAAAGGAAAATGAAAATATTTTGCTTTACACAAACGCTATGCGGGAAATTGCTCAAAAAAACGAAATATTATTTGTAGATGCTTTTACACCCTCAAAACAATGGTACGCTTCCACGAAAGAACCCCTCACGATTGATGGCTCGCAACTGAATGAAGCGGGTTATAAAAAGTTGGCTCTTTTATTATCTGACGTAGTTTTTGGTAAAAAATCTCCCCAAGAAACAAACAGAAATTTGGTTCATGAGGCAGTAATTGAAAAAAACTGGATATGGCATAATGATTATAAAATTCCGAATGGGGTACATGCTTATGGTCGTCGTTATAATCCATTTGGCTCCGATAATTATCCTGCTGAAATACAAAAGATTCGAGAAATGACCGCCATTCGAGATACTGCCATTTGGTTAGCGGCATCAAAAGGAGAAAAAATGGACGTGACAACGGCTGATAAAAGAACCATAGTATTACCACCCGTTACCACCAATTTTAATCCTGCCCAAAATGGTAGTTTATCCTATCTTTATGGGCAAGAAGCACTCGACAAACTCAAAGTTCCAGCGGGTTATAAAATTGAACTTTTTGCCTCGGAAAGTAAATTTACTGACTTAGCAAATCCCGTTCAGATGACTTTTGATAATAAAGGCAGGCTTTGGGTCGCTACCATGCCAAGTTATCCACATTATAAGCCTGGTGATGCCAAACCCAACGATAAAATTTTGATTTTGGAAGATACCAATCACGACGGCAAAGCGGATAAACAGACTGTTTTTGCCGATGGTTTGCACTTGCCATTAGGATTTGAAATCGCTCCCGAGGGCGTTTATATTTCACAAGGAACAAACTTAAAATTATACACCGATACCAATGGTGATGATAAAGCCGATAAAAAAGAAATTATCTTGAGTGGTTATGACGACCACGATACGCACCACAATAGTCACGCTTTTTGTGCCGACCCATCGGGCGCAATTTATTCGGGCGAAGGGGTATTTTTACACACAAATATTGAAACGTCTTACGGAACTATTCGAGCAACCAATGGCGGTTTTTATAGATATAGTCCACAATTACACAAGTTGGAACGGACCGCTCAATTATCCATTCCAAATCCATGGGGCATTGCTTTTGACCATTGGGGACAAGCATTTTTTGCCGAAACCTCAAGTCCTGATGTGCGATGGATGATACCCGGAACCGTTTTGCCAAGATACGGCGAAATGACTCATAAAGGAGTTCAACTTATCGAAAAAGAACAAATGGTGCGACCAACCTCTGGTTTAGAATTTCTTTGGAGTCGTCATTTTCCCGACGAAGTGCAGGGCGATATGCTCATCAATAATACCATTGGATTTTTAGGGACAAAGCAACACGCTGTCACGGACGATGGAACGGGTTATAAAACCAAATTCCGACAAGATTTGGTGGTTAGTGAAGATCGAAATTTCCGCCCCGTGGATATGGAAATTGCTCCCGATGGCTCGCTTTATATCGTAGATTGGCACAACATTTTGATTGGGCACATGCAACATAATGCCCGTGACCCCTTGCGTGACCACGTCCACGGACGCATTTACCGAGTTACTTACCCATCAAGACCTTTAGTAACACCCGCCAAAATTGATGGAGCAAGCGTAGAAACACTCTTGGATAATTTAAAACTGCCCGAATATCGTACTCGCTACCGCACTCGTCGTGAATTGCGAGGAAGAAATGCGGCGGAGGTTTTACCCAAAATCACGAAATGGGTAGCGGATTTAGACAAAAATGATTCCAAATACGAGCATCATGTATTGGAAGCTTTATGGGCAACTTGGGGTTTGAATAAAGTTGACCAAACTTTATTGCGTCAAATGCTCAAAGCCAAAGATTACCACGCAAGAGCCGCTGCGGTGGAAGTTTTACGCTTTACGGGACATCAAGTAAAAGACCAAGCGGCATTGTTGATGCATGCCGCTAAGGACGAAAATAGCCGAGTTCGCTTAGATGCCATCGTGGCTGCTTCGTGGATTGGCAAAGAAAAAGGCTTGCCTATTTTGGCAGAGGCAAAGAAAAAAACCTTAGACGATTGGATGGTTCATGCTCACGAAACTGCCGTTGCTCATCTCAGTGGCAAATCAGTCAGAAAGGAAAAAGAAGAAGCCATTGTATCCGTACTGAAAGGTCAGGAACTTGAACTTTATAAAATGGGAAAAACAATTTATGCTAAAGAAGGCTACTGCATGACTTGCCATCAAGCCGATGGCGGAGGACTTTCAGCTTCGGGTTTTCCACCCATTGTGGGCAATAAATGGATATTGGGCAATGAAGAAAGGTTGATTAAAATTGTGTTGAGAGGACTGCTTGGTCCCATAGAAATAAATGGCAAAAAATATGCTGGACAAGTACCCATGACTCCATTCGGTGGACTCCTCAAAGACAAAGAAGTTGCCGCAGTACTGACCTATGTAAGAAATTCATTTGGCAACAAAGCCTCAGCCATTACTCCCGAAAAAGTAAAAGCCGTAAGAGCCTCCACCGCTAACCAAAAAGACATTTATACTTCCGAAAAAATATTATCGGAACATCCTTTGGAGAGGTGAGATTATTGGAGAAATGAAGTATGATTATCATTTAATTTCCTTTGCTGTTGGCTACGAGAAAGATTATGAGGTATATATTAGAGAAGGAATAGGATTTTATAATGATAACATAAAACAAAAAAGAGTGTAATTTGCTAAAAATCAGCTAATTACACTCTTTTTGTTTGATCAATAGTTGCCACCCGAGTACCGGGGACGGGAATCGAACCCGTACGAACTTACGTTCACAGGATTTTAAGTCCTGCGTGTCTACCAGTTCCACCACCCTGGCATGATTCCGAGATTTCTCTCTTCCTCTTAAACTTAAAAAGCACCTTGCGGTGCCTAAAATAAGCTGAGCGAAAGACCGGGTTCGAACCGGCGACCTCAACCTTGGCAAGGTTGCGCTCTACCAGCTGAGCTACTTTCGCATAATGTTCTGGTGAATCGTGATGCAAAATTAGTCTTTTCAGATTTTGTATGCAAATATTTAATGAAAAAAATATAATTAAATTATGTAACTATACTCATAATTGTCTGATTTTCTAAGGTTTACGATAACAAATAGACTGATGAAAATATTCCATATAAATGAGTAGAGATAGGATTTAAAGGGGTTTTAGAATAGTTTTGTATTAATTTTGTTTATAATCCAATGAAAAAGAATCTAATTACAGTCATTATTTTACTATTTGCCATCAGCATTGGTCATGCTCAACATTACGAACATTTTACGTCATGGAATAGAATAGCCCTACAAAAAAAAATAAACGAACATTGGGAAATTATAGGCGATGTTCATTGGCGACGACAAAGTAATTTCACCTCGCCAAGCATTAATCCGCTGGCTTTGAAGCTAATGGAAGGAGTAAGAATTACGACCACTTATCGAATCAAATATCTGGCCTTTTCTTTTGCTCCTTTTTTTATGCACAGCTCCCAACTTTATAGTAAAAATCTTGATTTAACTAAGCCCGATAGACTTGAGTTTAGACCCACTTTTTTTACAGAATGGACAAAAACATTGAGCTCCAAATGGAGTATTCGTTCACGATTAGGATACGAATATCGCATATTTAAACGTATTGATGATGTATGGGGAGATGAACAGGCACGATTAAGACTTCGATTGCAATTACGATATGCTTGGGATAGTCAAAACACAATTATTGTTAGTGAAGAACCCCTTTACAACATTCCACCTAATATGCCAGCAAATTCTTTCAATCAAAATCAATTGTATTTTGCTTACAATCATGCTTTTTCACCGCATTTTTCAACTGAGATTGGCTACATTTGGAATCATCGACAAAGAGCGTCGTTAATAGAATTTGATGAAGAGAATGTTTTACAAACACATTTTATTTTTAGATTATAAAATCTAAGCTAAAAAAGGCCTCACATTCATCATGCGAAGCTTTTTTTAGCTTAGAGTTCATAACTTTATTCAATTACAACTCTCTTGGAAGTTCCATCTTCACCCTGCGTAACGGTGACAAATACGGTTCCTTTTACGTTTTTCTTCAAATCCACCTGTCCCATAAAGTCTCCTTGAAAATCTTTAAATTTCTGTGAACCAACTTCTTTCCCGTTGATATCCGTAACGACTACGTTTACATCACCTTTTTCTGGAGCATGAAATTTAAGATTCAATTTATTGTCGAAAGGTTTGTTTGGATAGATTTTAAGGGCTTTTACCGTTTTTGATTCGTTCATAAAATCAAAATCTTTCATATCAATGTTAAAATTTCTCTTGAATTCTTCAACTCGTGGCTCAATAGAACTGAATATCTCTTTATGGTCAAAATCTTTAAAATTTCGCTTCATATCATCACCGAAATCTTTAAAGAAGATGGTCAAATCATCGTCGCCATCGCCATCCAAATCTTTCTCAATTCGTTTGCCATCTTTATAAATTTCCACTTTTTGTCTCTTTTTCCCTTGTGGAGAATTTAAAGATAATCTGCGGTCTGAATTATCATTTAAGTTTAAATGTCTATCTTCATTTCTATCAATTTTAATCTTAAATTGCTTGCGTTCGCCATCGCCCGAAGCCGTCCAAAGTGAGTCTGTAACTCTGCTAATGAGTTTTTCTTTCTCACTATCACTCATCCCTTCAACGTTATAAGATTTATCGAAAACCTCTTTTTTGCCTTTTTCCGAAGACTCAATATGGATGGTCATTCTACCATCTTTGTCTTCGATATTTTGAGAAATACTTTTTTGTGCCATTGCCGACATTCCTAAAGTCAGCATTAAGGCGGTTGTGATGATATTTTTCATTGGGTATATTGATTTTTATATTTAATTCGATATAATGATTACAAACTTAATAAAACCGCTCAATATCAAAACTTTACCTTCTGTTAAAAGATGTTAAAGCGAATACAGCGAACAAGTTTTACGTTAATTTTGCTAACGAAATAAAGAAACAGAAAATTTTAAAATGTTGCACGAAAGGTTTTATTTTTGGGATTTTAGGGATTAGGTTGATGGACATTTCGTCAAAATACTAATCTCTAAAACCCAACCCCTAATCCCTAATGATAAAATGACTAAGCGTAAAATACAATATATCATTGCCCTAATGGCTTTTGCGTTGTTGGGGTTAATAGCCTTCCAGATGTACTGGTTGGGCTTTACGGTGCGTTCTAAAAATGACCAATTTGGCAGCGATGTGCGTGATGCGATGCAACAAGTTGTCAGAAAGTTATCGCAACAGGAGATGTATTATTTTATGCAACGAAAAATCACTTCCGACGAAAATCAAAAGCAATTATTGGCCATTGCAAAACCCTTGGAACAAGAAGCAAAAATCAATCAGAAAAAAACGCAACCAATTGTACATAATAATCCATCATTAGCGATGAATTTGGACAAAATGAAGGAGCGCCAATTTCCTTCCGATATTTTAGTTTCTAAGGGTGTTGAAATTATGCCAAATGGTGAAATTAGAGAACATCAAGAATTTTCGATTGACTTAAAAGATGAAGATTATATCAGTTTAATGAACGGTCAGAAGCAAATTGATGATATTTTTGGAGAAGCTATCCAACGGCTTAATGCCATGAATCAAGATTCAGCAAATAAAATTAAACCTCTGGTTACAAAGAAGACAAAAACGAAGAAACCTCATATTGAGCGCAAAATTCAATACGCCGAAACCGACCAAAAAGTGAAAAATAAAACGGAAATGGCGAAAGAGGTTTTTAATGATTTAATGTTTACAAAGCGAAGCATTTACGACAGAATCAATTACCAAATTTTGGATTCATTGTTGCGATACGAAATCAAGATGAAAGGAATTGAAATTCCGTTTGAATACGGAATTAACAGTTTAGAAAATCCTCGTTATCTGCATTATGCCTCATCAATGAATTATAAGATGATGGGTCTGAAAAACGATAAAGATACGTATTCCGTTAATCTTTTCCCGAACGATTACAGTAATTCCGAGAGTTATTTACGAGTATATTTTCCGAACCAAGACCGCTATATTATTCGTAATATCTGGATGATGTACGCCACTTCCCTCCTACTAATTTTGGTGGTTTTGGGTTGCTTTTACGTGGCGGTAAACACTATTGTGAAACAAAAACAATTGGCCGATATCAAAAACGATTTCATCAATAATATGACGCATGAGTTTAAAACGCCAATTTCAACGATTTCATTGGCCACGCAAATGCTTGGCGATGAAGCCGTTACGGCCAGTCCTTCGATGTTCAAACGTTATTTAGGAATTATTCGAGATGAAAATAAACGCCTCGGTTCGCAGGTGGAAAAAGTGCTACAAACTGCCCAAATGGAACGTGGAGAAGTTCAGTTGAAATTGGGAACGGTGAATGTGCATCATATTATTGAACAAGTTTTGGAGAATATCAGTCCACAAATTGAGTTACGTCAGGGAATTATTGAGATGGATTTACAGGCAGAAAACCCTGAAATTCAGGCCGATGAAGTACATTTGACTAATATTATTTTCAATCTTTTGGACAATGCCAATAAATATTCTCCCGAAAAACCAATCATCAAAATCATGACAGAAGACACCGAAAAGGGACTTTCTATCAAAGTAATTGACCAAGGAATCGGCATGACGAAGGAATCAATCAAGCAAATTTTCGAGAAATTCTACCGTGTGCCTACGGGTAATGTCCACGACGTAAAAGGCTTTGGCTTGGGATTGAGTTATGTAAAAAAGATGGTAGAAGAACATCACGGAAAAATCAATGTGCAGAGTAAATTAGGCGAAGGGAGTGAGTTTGAGGTGGTATTACCTTAGTATTTTTAGATTATCCATGCAATTTGTCCTAAAAAATACTAAATTGCATGGATAATTAAAGAAACCATGATTGAAAGAAGTCAAAAAACTCAAATAGAAAAACTCATTAAACATTTCCCTGCCGTAGGAATTGTGGGGGCGAGACAAGTAGGAAAGACTACTTTGGTCAAAAACTTAGAGCCTGTTTTGGATAAACCTTGCGTTTATTTTGACCTCGAATCTCCCAAAGTGATGGCTCAACTGAGAGAGAATCCAGAATGGTTTTTGTCTCAATATCAAGACAAAACCGTTATCATTGACGAAGTGCAATTGATGCTTGAATTATTTCCGATGCTTCGTTCTCTGATTGATGATAATCGTGTGGCGGGTCGGTTCATTTTATTGGGTTCAGCTTCTCCTACTTTTTTAGCAAATAGTGCTGAAACTTTAGCAGGTAGAATTGCTTATTTAGAGTTACCACCCTTACAATTTTCGGAGGTAATTTCACCAGCCATTGACCTTAAAAAACATTGGTTCAGAGGTGGTTTTCCAGATGCTTTATTAGCCCCTAACGATGATATTTGGGCTTTGTGGCAAGAGAATTTTATCAAAACTTATGTCACGAGAGATTTGGTAAATCTCGGACTGACGGGTAATCCGACGTTACTTTATAATCTCTTGCAAATGCTTACGGGAATTCATGGTTCGACCTTGACTTACAGCGACTTAGCAAATTCATTGAATGTAAATGTGAAAATAATCACCCAAACGATTGACGTTTTAGAGCAAGCATTTTTGATTCGCAGATTACAACCTTGGTTCGTAAATATTAGTAAAAGAGTCATTAAAAGTCCTAAAATCTATTATCGTGATTCGGGAAATTTGCATTACTTATCCAACGTTTTTGATTATGATTCTTTGTTGAGAAATAAACTCATCGGACACTCGTGGGAAGGATATGCAATTGAGCAAATTTGTAACGCCTTGCATAGTTCCATAAAACCCTATTTTTACAGAACTTCCAACGGAGCTGAAACGGATTTAGTATTGGTGAATGGCATTACGCCAATGGTAGCGATTGAGATAAAATTATCTTCTACTAATTCATTGACAAAAGGTTCAACCGAAGCAATCAACGACTTGAAAACGGAACATAATTTTATCATAACTACTGAAGGCGGAAACTATTTCACTCGTCCAGAATGGAAAGTATGTAACTTAAAAGAAATTATGATGAATTTAGCCGATTTAGGACTTTTAAATAAAATTTAAAAATCAAACCAAATTTAACAAAATGACCAAGATTCTACTCGCCGAAGACGACCCAAATTTGGGAACATTATTACAGGAATATCTGACCATTAAAGGCTATGAAACCACTTTGGCAAAAGATGGTGACGAAGCACTCACGAAGTTTGTCCAACAACCTTACGACCTGTGTATTTTTGATGTAATGATGCCTAAAAAAGATGGTTTCACGCTCGCAAAAGAAGTGCGAATGTCGGATAAAGATACGCCTATCATCTTCTTGACGGCAAAATCTATGAAAGAGGATACGCTACAAGGTTTCAAATTGGGAGCGGATGATTATATGACAAAACCGTTTTCGATGGAAGAATTATTGGCCCGTTTGCAGGCAGTCTTGCGTAGAAGTCAAAAAGTTGAAGAACAAAATGAAAAGGTTACAAGCTTCAATATTAAAGATTTTATTTTTGATTCTGAGAAACAAACGCTCATTTTGAACGGTGAACCCCAAAAACTCACCGTCAAAGAATCAGAATTATTAAAACTCCTTTGCGAAAATATTGGCAAACCCGTAAGCCGCAGTATTGCCTTAAAAATGGTGTGGGGAGACGATACTTATTTCAACGCCCGAAGCATGGATGTTTACATTACAAAATTGCGTAAATTTTTGAAAGAAGATTCTGGTATTCAGATAGTTAATGTGCATGGGGAGGGTTTTAAATTGGTAGTTTGAAAGAATACCTGAATTTGGATTCGTTGAATTAAGAGATTAATTGGATTGATTAAAATCCAGCAATCCTATAATCTGAAACGGTGCGATGTTTAACAATCCAAATTCAGACGGGGTTGTCCCAACATTTTTTATCATAATTCCACGAAATTTTTGAATCAAAAACTGAACCTTGAAAATTAAATTCTTTGAATCCATTTTTCTACTACCTTTGTTACACAATCACAAAAAGGGGTGCCTCATAAAAACAGGCTGAGATTATACCCATTGAACCTGATGCGGGGTAATTCCGTCGAAGGGAATTTTGTTCAATCGCAAAATTAATGGATTTTTGTATGTTAAATCTGACTGGATTTGACTCCTTTGCCTGTCTTGAACTCAAATTCAAGCATGAAAACTTTACGTTTATTCCTGATTTTTTTACTCATCGCTCATTGCTCATTGCTCAAAGCTCAATTTTCTATCACTGGAAAAATTACCGATACCGAAACTGGTAAACCACTTGTTTCTGCAAACGTAACTTTAGAAAATTCTTCGAGAGGAACTGCAACCAATCAACAAGGAAATTATACTTTAAAAAATCTCAAAAAAGGTAGTTATATTCTAAAAATTAGCTACTTGGGATTTACTAAAATCTTAAAAGCGATTGATTTACAAAAAAACGAAACCTTTGATTTTTCACTTCAAAAATCAACTTTCGAGGCTGATGAAGTCGTTGTGAGTGCCACTCGTGCCAATGCCAATTCTGCAATGGCTTACTCGAATATTGGCAAAGAATATCTCCAAAAACAAAATTTAGGGCAAGATATTCCGCAATTGTTAAATTTTACACCGTCGTTGGTAACAACTTCTGATGCAGGTGCTGGTGTGGGTTACACAGGAATCCGCATACGTGGCACGGACGCAACTCGTATCAATGTGACCATCAATGGCATTCCCATCAATGACTCGGAAGACCAAGGTGTTTATTGGGTAAATATGCCCGATATGGCGAGTTCAACCAATTCGGTACAAATTCAGCGTGGCGTGGGTACTTCTACCAACGGAGCGGGTGCTTTTGGAGCAACGGTAAATCTTTCGACTAACGAATTCAGAAAAGACCCTTACGCAGAAATCAATAACTCGATTGGCTCTTTCAAAACTCGCAAAAGCACCGTTATGGTCGGTTCTGGTTTATTGAACGGAAAATTTACGATTGATGCTCGTTTATCTAAATTGGTTTCTGATGGTTATATCGACCGTGCTTCTTCCGATTTGAAATCATTTTATCTTTCGGGAGCGTATTTTGGCAAAAAATCTTTTGTTCGTTTGAATATATTTTCGGGCAAAGAAAAAACGTATCAATCTTGGTATGGTTTATCGGAAGACCAATTATTAACCAACCGCACCGCCAATTATTATACTTATCCAAACCAAACGGATAATTATCAGCAAGACCATTATCAGTTGCTTTCTTCGCACATTTTATCATCAAATTGGACGTTTAATTTTAACCTACATTACACCAAAGGTTCGGGATATTACGAAGAATATAAGAAAAATAGCGACTTTTCAGCTTATGGATTGCCTAACATTATTGCGGGAAAGGATACCATTACCACAACTGATAATATCCGCAGAAAATGGTTGGATAATGATTTTTACGGAACAACTTTCTCTTTAAGTTATCAAGGTAATCATAAACTTTCAGCCAATTTTGGCGGTGGTTGGAATGAATATGATGGTAAACATTTTGGGGAAATAATCTGGGCAAAATACGCTCAGAATGCTCCTTTAGGTTATCGTTGGTATGAGAATAATGCAAAAAAGACCGATTTTAATTTGTACGGAAAAATATATTATCAATTATCTGATAAATTGAATGCCTTTGCCGATTTACAAGTTAGAATGGTTAATTACAACATCAACGGAATTGCCGATAGAAGACAAGATGTTACCTTAAAAACAAATTACAGTTTCTTCAACCCAAAATTAGGTTTAACCTATCAAGTAACTGACAATTCAACGATTTATGGTTCATACAGCGTCGGCAATAAAGAACCTTCTCGTCAGGATTTTGTGGACAATGCGCCAAAATTCCCTTTGGCCGAAACTTTGAATGACTTTGAAGTAGGCTATAAAACTCAAAAATCAAATGTCGCTTTTTCTGTAAATGGCTACATGATGAACTATAAAAATCAGTTGGTGCTTACGGGCAGAATCAACAGTGTAGGCGATGCAATTCGTACCAATGTGGCTGATAGCTACCGCATGGGAATAGAATTTGAAGCGAGCGTAAAAATTGCCAAAGAACTAAAAATCAACGCAAATCTTACTTTATCAAACAATAAAATTAAGAATTTCACAGAGACTGTTCCCAATTATGACGGCGATGCCGATGGTATAAATCAATTTGCGGAAACCAATATTGCCTTCTCTCCGAGTACAATTATGGGTTCTCAAATTTTATACACACCCCTTAAAAATTTAGAATTGGGCTTTTTGTCAAAATTCGTAGGAAAACAGTATTTGGATAATACTTCCAACGAAAAACGTAAATTGAATTCCTACTTTACCAACGATTTGAGAGCAATTTACACCGTAAAGGGAAAATTATTGAAAGAAGTAAACTTTAGTCTTTTGGTCAATAACCTTTTCAACACTTTGTACGAATCTAATGGCTATTCTTACAGCTACGTGTATGATAAACAAGTAGTTACGGAAAATTATTATTATCCACAAGCTGGTACCAATGTCATGTTTGGGGTGAATTTGAAGTTTTAAAAACAATTTTTTATTGATCGCTATACTTTGGGTGTAGCCATCAATAAATCATGCATTAAATTTACCTAACTCGTTTAATACAACCTGTGAAATCTTTATGATTTTGCAGGTTTTTTTATGAAAGACGCAACCAAAATTCTGTTTTTTGGGTATTTACCTAAGAATCTTAATATTGTATAATTCTAAGAATTTTAAATTTTAATACTTATTATTTATATCAATTCTAAATTACAGATTTTCATTAAAAATTACTCCGATCCGAAGACAAAAATAATCGTTCCTGTTGTAATTTTGTTGTCCGATTAAATGATATGAGTTTAGGACTTTCTAATGACGTAATCATTTAATTTTCAACTACTTAACAAAACTTTTCAACAAAGCGTTTTGTTAATATTGAATAGGACTCGTAAGGAACCATGCAAAATACATTTAAAGCGTTTAGTTTATCACACAAATCTGCCCCTCTGGCGGTACGTGAACAGGTAGCCCTGACTGAAAACGAAGTAAAAGATTTTTCGATTAAAATTAAGGACTTATTTGGCATTAAAGAGTGCTTGGTGGTTTCTACTTGCAATCGAACGGAGATTTATTACGCTTCCGAAGGTGATTTTACCAGTAATTTAATTAAAACACTTTTAGCCCAAAAAGGTATTATTGATACGGATTCGTATTTTGTACATTTCCAACAATTTAATGTTCAGGAGGAAGCCGTAAAACATCTTTTTCGAGTAGCAACAGGTTTAGATTCAAAAGTGGTTGGCGATTTACAAATTCCTAATCAGATTAAACAATCTTACCAAATTGCGGCAGATTTGAACATGGCGGGTCCATTCCTTCACCGTTTAATGCACACCATTTTCTTCTCGAATAAAAGAGTAGCCCAAGAAACTTCTTTCCGTGATGGTGCTGCTTCAACTTCGTATGCGGCAGTGGCTTTGACGGAAGGATTAACCCAAAATATCAACAATCCTAAAGTGTTGATTTTGGGTTTAGGAGAAATCGGAATTGATGTTTGTAAGAATATAGCAGACAAAGAATTTGCCGAAATTACAGTCATGAATCGTAGCCGTGAAAAAGCCGAAAAAATTGCTGCGGGACGAAATTTCAGAGTTGCTGATTTCTCAGATTTAACCCGAGAAATAAAACGTTCGGATGTAATTATCTCTTCGGTAATGATTGACAAACCATTGATTACCAAAGAATTAATTGAAAACATTGGCATTTTAACGTACAAATATTTTATTGATTTATCCGTTCCCAGAAGTGTTGAAGACAACGTTGAAGACATTGCGGGAGCCTTGGTTTATAACATTGATTCCCTCCGTGAACGTGCCGACGAAGCTCTACGCATACGTATGGCAGCCATTCCACAAGTTGAACAAATTATTGAAGAAACCATTGTAGGATTTAATGATTGGTCGAGAGAAATGGTGGTTTCGCCAACCATAAATAAATTAAAAAATGCCTTAGAACAAATTAGAAAAGAGGAAATTGCGAGACATTTGAAAAATCTTTCAGCCGAAGAATCTGAACGCATTGAAAAAATTACGATGGGCATTGTTCAAAAAATCATGAAATCGCCTGTGCTTAATCTCAAAGCGGCTTGCAAACGGGGTGATGCCAACCAATTGGTAGAAGTAATCAACGAATTATTCGATTTAGAAAAACAGAATGTTGGCTATATCCATTGATAAATCCAACCCCAAAAAAGGGAGTAAATATCAGATTATTTGATATTTACTCCCTTTTTTTTAATTAATTTCAAAAGAATGGCATCGTTTTAAACGATGCCATTCTTAAAATAATAATACAATAATACACTCTCCTACCCTCTTGTCAATTCAAATACCGTAATTTCTGGAGGCATTCCCACTCTACCAGGATAGCCAATGTAGCCGTATCCACGATTTACGTACAATTTTTGGTCGCCTTCTTCGTATAATCCTCCCCACTGTTTATAGGCATATTGCGCAGGAGACCACGTTTTTCCGCCAACGGTTATCCCAAATTGCGTTCCATGCGTGTGTCCCGAAAACATTACATCAATGTCTTTATATTTTGTGTTTACTTCCTTGTCCCAATGCGTTGGATCATGCGAAAGAAGGAGTTTCACCGGTGCTTCTTCAGTGCCTTGATAGGCTTTATGAAGATTTCCGTAGGTATGAAAACGTCCTTGTCCGCTGATATTTTGTACGCCAATAATCGCTAACTTCTCACCCCCTTGCTCAATAAAACGATTTTCATCCATCAATAAATCATAACCTAATACTTTATGAGCGGAAATTACGTCTTTGAGGTTTTGCTGTTTGCCTTTTAGGTTGCCTTCCCAGTTCACATAATCGGCATAATCGTGGTTTCCGAGCGTACTAAAAACGCCTAAGGGAGCTTTTATTTTATTGAAAATATCAATGTATTCGTTTACTTCGGTTGCCAAATTATTCACTAAATCACCCGTAAAAAACACCATATCAGGCTTTTCTTTCATCAACATTTCTACGCCACCTTTTACCGCCACTTTATTGAAAAACGAACCTGAATGAATATCCGAAATTTGCGCAATGGTCATGCCTTCAAAAGCTTTTGGTAGGTTTTTCAAGGCTAATTTCACTCTTCGGATTCTGTAATCGTGAGCTCCAGAAATGATTCCCCAAGTGAAAGCAACGGCTGGAACTGCTCCTGCTACTATGGCAGTTTTCATCAAAAATTCAGAACGAGTAATGTTTCCAGAACCGCCAATGGGAGCGCTTGAGGTAACGGTATGTCCCGTAAATTTTGAAGAAATCCATTGAATTAATCGGATTAAATCATCAATTAATAGAAACAAAACCACAAAAATTTTGGAAATATAATTGATAAACACCCCTACCATAATGATTGTACGCAGGTTTTTACCTAATAAATCTGGATTAACGAAATTGTAAACCCACATACCCGTAATTGTAAAGGCAGTTACGCCCCAGAAAATATACTTTGTAATATTTTGGGCATTTTGCGAAAGGTTCTGAGTAGAAACTTTTACCGCTTGCCAAACGTACCAATCTATCAATAAAAATACGATGGTGACAATGGGAATAATAATTAACTTGTTCATTGAATGAGTATATTGTTGGTTATCTTAACAAAACTCAAATACGACAAGGGAGGTTCAATGATGGAGATTTTTGTGATGAATGGCGGATGATAATTGAAAATGGAAAATTGATAATTAACAGTATAAGATATTGAAAACCCAAAAGAGGCTTGCACCACATCGTTCAAGCCTCCTTTGGGTTTTGAGCGTAATTTAAGAAACAAAATCTCCTAATTTCCTTTCTAAAAAAACCGAAATCTTGATAAATTCTGGTAGTGTAGGAACTGCTTTACCATTTTCAATTTTCGATAAATGAGATTGGGAAATGCCCGTTAGTTGGGCGAAAAAATACTGTTTGTGTCCTTGCTCTTCACGTGTTTTTTTGACAATAGAACCTTTGAACTCCATAGTGTTAGAATGTTTAAAGTTTGAAAGAAAATAAGTGTTAAGAAATTAGTGGAAGCTTACTAACTCAAATACACGGACGAAATACGGAATTATGCGTAAGTGCGGTAAGTGCGGTAAGTGCGGTAAATGCGGTAAATATAATAGACATACTTTAAAAAAACAAGTGAATAGCTTCGTATTTTAAAGTAAAGCAAATTATTCTGTACGGAATATAGATTTATAGATTTTTCTTTGAAATAAGATAAGAACCGTAAACCTTTACAAAAGTTAAGCCCCAATCTAAGTTTGGACGACCAGATGGGGCTTAAAGGTCAAATTTCTAACAATTAAACCCAATGCAAAGGTAATGAAAAAAACATTACAACGTTTGGGCATAGTGACAGTGGGACTGTCACTATGCCTGTGGTCTTGTAAAGAGCAAGATGGATTAGTAAAGCCAAATGAGGCAACTGCCTCCGTTGCCCCCAGAATCAAGGAAAAAATTGATTTTTCTGTGGTGGAGGGCAGATTGAAGTTTGAGACAATGGAGGATTTTAATTCAGCTATTGGAAAATCCATTAGTGAGCAAGAAATGAAAAATTGGGAATCCGTAGTTGGATTCAAGTCTTTAAATGAGACTTTTAAAGAATTTCTAAATACGGACTCAAAAGGCGTAATTACTGAAGAATACGATGATGTGGTAATAATTGTAATTGATGATAAAGGCAAAAAAGGCTTTGATAGAGCATTATCAATGCCTGCTTTAGCTACTTTAGTTAATCAAAATGGGCTTGTTCAAGTCGCTGATAAAGTCTTAAAGTTTTCTGATATCGAAGTCAAAATTACAGATGTAAAATACAAAGATGAATTAGCATTAGATTTTAAGGGTAGCCATGTTGTAGTTAATAAAGTTATACAGGTTGAGAAAGAATTAAAAACTGAAAAATCTTCAAAAGTTGCAGATTATACCTACGAAGTATATAATTGGTGGCATTATCCTGGTGTTCCTTCTTCAGCGTCCGATAGACGAATTAGAACTCGTTTATTAGCAACACTTTACAACAATGGGCAAAATTATATCTGGGATGTTGGAGTACAACTACTTCATGAACGGTGTGATTTTTGGGGTTGGGCTGCGTGTAACATTGATGGATGGAAATGGGGACCAGGGTATGTGACAATAGTACCATCTGGACTTGATAGTAAAGTTACTTCAAACAATATCCTACCGTATGGTTCACTCACTTGGACGAGCGGTACGTATCCTGGAACTGCCGATTATTTTAGACATTGTCAAGGTGTTGCTTATCCTACCATACCAGATAGCTATTTTAAACTTGGTATGAAAGCGAGTTTCCGCCCTGGTATAATAACTGCTCAAACCTACGGAGACCAAGATATAACTTTCCTATCATACGATGTAGATTTGTAAGTAATATTGAAATCAACAAAGTCTTGTGAACTCATAATTTATAGTTCACAAGGCTATTTTTCTAAACATACATTAAAATGTTTGACAAAAAAAAAGAAACATCATTGCTACAAGGTTTATGGTTATTCTTTTGGGCAAGCCTATCTATTAGTTGTGATAATACCCTCAATAATTTTGAAATAAATACAGTGGCTAAGCCTTTAATTGTTCTGAATGCCCGCTTAGTAGCTCGACAAACACCAAGAGTTTATGTTGGAAAAATTTGGGGTGCTACTGCACAATTTCCAGTAGAAACATTTTATCGTAATGCAGACGTTGAACTTTTTGCAGATGAAAAATCAGTTGGGAAACTATTTTTAAAGGATACACTGTATATAAATCCAAATTATACTATCAAATCAAGTGTAAAGTATTCAATAAAAGTTACTGTTCCCAATATAGGATTCGTAGAATCTGAACCTGTACTTATTCCGCCTGACGGACTTTTAATAAGTGCTACTTATGATACTAAAATTACCGTAGAATCAACGGGAAATACCGTAAGAAATCCATGTCTTGTAACTGCCGTTTTCAAAAAATTAAGTGATGTTGCCGCTTATAGTGTTGATTTGATAGGATATAACGATGAAGGTCAATTAATTTGTGGGTATAATAATTTAGAAATTGGCGGAAGAACAATTGTCAAATCGCCTTGTTTTTTTGAGACAGAGACACCTTACATTGATTTGTTGGGAAATATTGGCTCGTTTAAATTTGGCAAACAGGCTTTTGTGAGTAAATGTATAGATACCCCTGAAAAAGAAGTAAAATTAATGGCTGATTTAAATTCCTACGGCTTCACAGTTCCAAGTCTCGACCCCATTAAACGATTTGAAATTCCAAATCCTATCAATAAAATTATTGTAAGTGTAGTTACTATCTCCAAAGAAGAATTAGAATTAGCAAAATCAATTCAATTAGTCGAAGGCTTTACGTCTGCTTTATCAGAGCCTTATCCTACTTATAGCAATATAAAGGGCGGTCTTGGTATTGTAACTGGTTATAATGTTTCCTACAAAATTCTGTATATCAAATAAATTTTACCTTTCTAAATCTTCTTAAAAATGCTACGTATTATCTATATTCTTGCTTTTTTATCTCTCCCAGTATTTTCTTTTGCTCAAAAAGTAACCCTGTATGGGCGTGTAACGGATGAAGACAATGACGAATCATTAATTAATGCTAATGTTTTTTTAGTAAATGAAAATAAAGGCGTTCAAACAAATCAATATGGATATTTTTCTATAACGTTTTATTCGGGTAAGCACGAAATAAAATGTTCTTATTCAGGCTATAAACCCTTCATACTAAAAAAAGATTTTTTAAAAGATAGTATTTTCACTATTGCCTTAGAATCAATTCAATTGAATGAAGTTATCGTAAAAAATGAAAGTATAAAAGACGATAAACCTGTAGGTTTTACCAATGTACCAATCCAACAACTCAAAAAAATTCCAATGGTTTTGGGAGAGGCAGATTTATTAAAAGCCTTAACTATGACCCCAGGCATTTCGGCAGGGCAGGAAGGAAGTGCGGGTTTAAATGTAAGAGGAAGTAATCCCGATCAAAATTTAGTATTATTAGATGAAGCAACAGTTTATAATACTTCACACGCCTTTGGCTACCTCTCAGTTTTCAATCCTGATGCTATCAAAAATATTGATGTTTATAAAGGGGCATTTCCTTCTCGTTTTGGTGGTCGCTTAGCATCAGTATTGGATATAACGATGAAAGAAGGAAACAATCAAGCATCAAGAGCAGAATTATCATTAGGTATATTAAGTTCAAGATTTTTGAAGGAAGGTCCCATTGGAGATAAAACCTCATATTTGGTTGCAGGGCGATTGATGAATACCCTATTACTTCAGTTACCCACGCACATAAAAACCCTTACTGGTGGAAGTGTAGATGGCGTTCCGAGTTTATGGTTTTATGATATTAACGCAAAAATCAATCACAAATTTGATGATAATAGTCAGCTATTTTTTAGTATTTACTCTAACTATGATTATTATAAAAACGTTACTCAGGCATCGGGAAACTCAAATAACGTGGGGTTGAATTGGGGAAGTATTACATCTTCATTACGTTATAATAAAATTTTTAGCAATAAATTATTTGGTAAGGCAAGTGTTGTATATAGTAATTTCAAATATCAACTTGCCAGCGAAAGTACCTATACAAAGATTAATGAAAAAATCACTAATTCTTATGATTTGACTAACACCATTCGAGACATTGGCATAAAAACATCGTTAGAATACGCTCATTCTCCATCATTTACGCAAAGAATTGGTTTGGAACATACCTTTCATTTAATTGCTCCTGGGCAATTAGAAATCACGAAGGATAATGTAAAACAAGATGTTTCCATTAACCAAAACGTCAGGATATTTTCACAAGAAAGTGCCTTGTTTCTTGAAAATGAAATAGCCCCTTTATCTTTTTTGAAATTGAATATTGGTGGTCGAGTTTCGAGTTTATCCGTTAATAATACAACTTATACAAACTTTGAGCCACGGTTAGCAACAAAAATTACCCTTAATTCCAAACACGGTTTAAAATTCGGTTATGCCCAAATGCAACAATATTTGCATCAATTAACCTCAAACGGAATTGGTATTCCAAATGATATTTGGGTAACAGCTACCGAGAAAGTGCCACCATCAAGAGCTATACAAATTGATGCAGGTTATTATTTATCATTTGGAAAAGATAGTCAATGGGAGTTATCCGTAGAAACGTATCGGAAAAAATTCACACAACTCATTGATTACCAGCAAGGTTCGGATGTAGTTACGGAGTTTAATGCAAACTGGCAGGATATTATCGTAAAAAATGTGCAGGGACTTGCCTACGGTGCGGAGTTTATGCTACAAAAAAAATATGGAAAATTAAATGGTTGGTTGTCATACACTAATGCCGTGAGCCAACGCCAAAGCCCCGAGATTAATAAAGGGGAATGGTATTATGCCCGATACGACAGACGGCATAATGTTGCGGTTGTTTTGAACTACCAATTAACCCCAAAATGGTCTTTTACGAGTAGTTTTGTGTATCAAACGGGCTATCCTGTAACTTTGCCAGAAGCAGCCTATAAAGACAGCGACGGTTATGTGAGGTTGTATTATTCAGGCAGAAATAATTTTAGAATCTCAGATTTTCACCGTTTGGATATTGGAGCAACGTATAATTTTAAAACAAAAAAGCGACAAAGAGATGCCGCTTGGAATTTGGGGATTTATAACGTCTATAATCGTAAAAACCCTAATTATTTGGAAATAGACGGGTTTTATAATTCAAGTCAATTGAGTATAAAACAACAAAGTTTATTGCCAATTTTACCTTATTTTTCGTATCAAGTAAAATTCTAAAAAATGCCTTCTGAAATTGCTCAGAGGGCATTTTTATTTCCTCTTCATTTCCCGCTCAATACTCTCTTTATACGGATGAAAATCAACTTGCAAGGTATGTCTCGGCGATTCTTTGTATCGTTTTGCCATGGCCTGTTTATCTGCTTGGATAGATTTCAGCATTTCGTCTTTGCTTGGCAATCTGGTTTCTCCTTTCAAAATTTTGGCAATCCATTTGCTTTGTACTTCCGCTAAAGGCATAATTGCGCCCAAAGGTTGAATCAACGCCAAGAAAAAGAGTCCTTGAAAATCGGGATGGACTACTTTTTTATACAACCTAAAATCATTGGTTTTCGAAACATTAAAGGATTGGTCTTTCAAGAACGGAAATGTTACTTTATAACCCGTGGCATAAACAATCATGTCAAAATCTTGTTCCGTTCCGTCTTCAAAAACAACGGTTTTTCCTCTGAATTCCTTGATATTGGGTTTGAATTTTACTAAACCTCTGCCTGATAAATTCAATAAATCTTGTGAAAGAGTTGGGTGTTCGCTCAACAAAGGACGTTTGGGTTTCGGAACGCCAAAATCTTCTTGTTTTCCTCGGGCCAAACGAAGCGCTGAACTTAAAAATAATCGCTGAATGACCATTGGTAATTTTGAAGTAAGTGAACTCGCTAAACTATCAAAGGGAATACTCCAAAGCCAATTCGGAACAATATTTGCACCACTACGGGTTGAAATTACAACCTTTCCCGAGTAGGTACGAGCCGCTTCACAGGCAATATCCACGGCAGAATTACCAATACCCACCACCAAAATATCTTTATCTTTCAGCTGTTCAACTTCCTTATAAAAATGTGAATGCAAGATTTCTCCCGTAAAATTTCCCTTAAAAGCAGGTTCTGGAAAACGGGGATTCCAATGGTGACCATTCGCTACAATTACGTTGTCGTATATATATGAGCCGTTATCCGTTTCAACGGTATAAGTACCTTCGTTATTATGGGTTACCGATTTCACTTCGGTATTGAATTGAATGTCTTCACGAATGCCAAAATGATTGACATAATCATCAAAATAGTTGATAATATGACTGTGATGGGGAAACATCGGATATTCTGCGGGCATTGGAAAATCAGAATACGCCATGATTAATCGGTTGGTATTGATATGCAAAGACCGATACGCCGACGACATACCATTATCATTATTAAACCGCCAATTTCCTCCTATTTGAGAGCCTTTTTCAAAGCAATCAAAGCTAATTCCATTTTCTTTAAGTGTCTTTGCAGCGGCAATTCCAGATGAACCTGCACCAATGAGGCAAACTGTTTTTTTTACGTTCATAAGGTTAAAGTCTTAGCTTGTGAAATACTTAATAAAATTAAATTATTATCATTTGTCAATTAGTGTATATGCATATAACTTTGAGGTAATAAATAGCTAATCACAGTTTAATGTTTGGTTTTTTGTGGCGGCTTAGAGCCAGACAAAAAAGTTTAAACTGAAAAGAAGTTTGTAAACTCCTAATACTTTTTAATCGTTTTAAAATCTTTTAATCATTGTGGCGGCTTTGGTTTTCGGATACAGATTCAGCATTAGGAGTTTATTTTTATTCTTTCGTTCCAATTAATTCTTGCCCTTGTACCGCTACTTTTATTCCCGCTACTTTTCCATCCAAACGAGTAAAAATAATCACAGCCCCAAAGCTACTTTCTTCAAATTCATCATCTTTTTTACGGATTAATTTTGTCGGTGGATAGCCTAATGCTTCTCCGAGCAACTCTCCGTCTTTGAAAAATATTTTCATTTTTTCGACCATCGGATTGTCCACCATTTTATAGTTTCCAAAATACTCTTTGAATTCAGTTGAATCGGCAACTACCGCTTTGTTGATGGCTACATTTGTTGATACATTCACCGTTTTTGCAAAAGAAGAAACGGCAAAAAATGAAGCAAGAATAGTGATAAAAAGTATTTTTTTCATTTGATTTTTGTTAGATTATTTTGATAAAAAATTTAATATTGCAAAGATTCAGCAAAGTTAAAACTAAATTATTTTAGCATGAAATATGTCCTTAAAAAATACCGTGGACTTATTTGATAAATACTAAAAAAACCTTTTCTAATTAGATTTGAAAAGGCTTTTTTAAAGACTATTTGAGTTTTAAAATTGACGTTTATTGAAACACACGAATATAATCCACCACTAAATGCTGAGGCAAAACCGTAGTACCATCAGGTTTTCCCGGCCAATCACCCCCAACGGCTAAATTGATAATGAAAAAATATTCTTCCTGAAACTCACTGAGGCCAGCGGGCGTGGTGTCAATTATATGAAATTGTACATCGTCCAAATACCAAACGATTTTCTTGGCATCCCATACAATCGAGAACACATGAAACTCATCATTGAAGGCTCCCGAAGCCAGTTTTGTATTGCCCCCATATTGAGCGTGTTGTCCATTATTATCCCAATGTGCCGTTCCGTAAGTAGTTTTATCGCTTCCGTTGCCTAAACTTCCCCCAACCATTTCCATAATATCAATTTCGCCACATTTTGGCCAACTTACGGTCGTGATATTTTTTCCTAACATCCACAAAGCAGGCCAGATTCCTTGTCCTTTCGGTAGTGCCGCCCGAATATCAACTCTGCCATATTTGAGGTTGAATTTGTTTTGCGTAGTTAATCTTGAAGAAGTATAAATTTGATTTCCCGCCGATTCATTTTTGGCTTGAATGATTAAATAACCATCTTTAACGCTGGCATTTTCTTTTTTATAATACTCCAATTCATTATTTCCCCAACCGTTATTATTACCAATTTCAAAATTCCAATTGGCTTCATTTAAACTTGTTCCGTCAAACTCATCCGCCCAAACCGATTTTAAATTTGCGTAAGATGTTGGGGTAGTATATCCTTTGGCAGGTATAATTGAAACGGGTGTTTTAACTGGATTATCATTATCATCATCTGAATTTGCTACGTAGCCAATGGGTTGTTCGCAGGCATCATAAGATACTGCTTTATTACCTTTTCCATCACCGTCGGCATCTTGGTACCACGTTTTTTTCACGCAAGGTTCTTCACCTTTACTACAAGAAATAGTTAACACTGTGAGTAAAAATAAGCCAATGAGTAAATTAAGAGCAATACGCATATTTTTCATGTTATTTTTGGATAAAAGTTTTGTTGATAAGAAACCGTTGTATAGAAATGTTTATAAAATATCGTTATTTTAACATTTTATCTAAAGATTCTTTAATTCTTTCGGTTTCACTTGGTCTTGGGGCGTTATCATCCACTACATTTCCATTAGTATCGATCAAAATATATCTTGGAATTGAACTGATATTAAACTTCGTGGGAATCTCCGAACCAGCAGGATTTGGCAGCACAAAACTATGACCATCGGGCAAAGCAAAATTCTTATTTGCCGAAGCCCAAGCATCTTTATCCTCATCCAGTGAGATATATACAAAATTTACTCCCTTTGCAGCGTATTCCTCTCTCAAAGCCTGTGAAGAAGGCATTTCACCTTTGCAGGGTCCGCACCAACTCGCCCAAAAATCAATGTAAGTTACTTTGCTTTTAGTAGTAACATCCTTAAAATCAACCACTTTACTACTCGCATCCGCCAAAGAAGTGGGCGTTAAAGCAACGGCTTGGACTGTTGAGACATTATTCGTTAAAGCCGTTTCAGTTGGCTTTTTTGAGGTACATTTTGAGAAAAGGATTATTGAAGTAAGAGCGAATAGGAAAAGGTATTTTTTCATGATTTTTGATTTGGGATGATTTTGAGTTTAAAATTACTGATAAATCAAAACATATTCTAAAAAAATTTATAAATTGTTATGCAAGCATACTATTTTTATTTACTTTCGTGTTCTAATTTGAAAATTAAAAAACTCATTCTCAAAATGAACGTAGCATATATTTATGATGCCGTCCGCACACCAAGAGGTCGTGGAAAATCGGATGGTTCGCTCCACGACATTCAACCTGTGTCGTTGGCTCAACAAGTTTTGGAACAACTCCGTGACCGTAACCATCTGGATACCAGTTTAATAGATGATGTAATTATGGGTTGCGTTACGCCCATTGGTGAACAAGGGGCAGATATTGCTCGTACGGCTGTGATTGGTGCTGGTTACGACCAACGGGTTGCGGGTGTGCAAGTAAACCGTTTTTGTTCGTCTGGTTTAGAGGCGGTAAATATGGCGGCAGCATACGTTATGTCAGGTCAGCAAGAATTGATGATTGCGGGTGGAATTGAGTCGATGTCACGGGTAGCGATGGGGTCGGATGGTGGTGCCATGATGATGAATCCGCAATTGATTGCGGCTCATAAATTCGTTCCACAAGGAATTTCTGCCGATTTGATTGCCACAAAATATGGCTATACTCGTGAAATGGTAGATTCGTATGCCGTTGAATCGCAAAGAAGAGCGGGTTTAGCTCAAAAAGCTAATCGTTTTGAGAAATCTATGTTTGCCGTAAAAGATGACATTGGTATTGATGTTTTGACATACGATGAAGGTATGAGACCCGAAACGACCGTTGAATCATTGTCAAGATTAAAGCCTTCTTTCGAGATGATGGGACAAATGGGTTTGGATAATTTGGCTTTGATGAAATACCCAGAATTCAACGAAATTCGTCACGTACATCATGCCGGAAATTCATCACAAATTGTGGACGGCTCCGCTGGCATTTTGATTGGAAGCAAAGAAATGGGCGAAAAATTGGGCTTGAAACCAAGAGCAAAAATCACGGCTTTTGGGGTTTGCGGCTCAGAACCAACGATTATGTTAACTGGACCAGTACCCGCAACGCAAAAGGTTTTGAAGCGTAACGGTATGAATATCAACGACATAGATTTATTTGAAATCAACGAAGCCTTTGCGGCAGTACCAATGTTGTTCATGGATATTTTGGGCGTTGACCCTTCAAAAGTAAACGTAAACGGCGGGGCAATTGCCCTCGGACATCCGCTTGGAGCAACGGGTGCAATTATCCTGATGACGCTTTTGGACGAATTGGAAAGAACAGGAAAATCAACGGGATTAGCCAGTTTGTGCATCGGTGGCGGAATGGGAATTGCTACGGTGATTGAAAGGGTGTAATTTTCGGTGAACGGCACACGGTAAACGGTTCACCGAAAACTTCGCCGAGAACCTTTTACCATTTACCGTTCACCGTGTACAGAAATTTAAACAAAGAAAAATGTGAAAGCTGAATCTTTTGAGGACTTGGAGGTTTGGAAGGAAGGCATGCGATTGAATGTAGAGGTATATAATTTACTGAAAGAATGTAGAGATTATGTACTTCGAGACCAGATGCAAAGAGCAGCCGTTTCTGTTCCTTCTAGTATTGCAGAAGGTTTCGAACGACAAACTAATAAAGAATTCGCTCAATTTCTTTACATCGCCAGAGGGTCAGCAGCCGAATTAAGAACTCAGATCTATTTAGCTATTCAGTTAAATGTTATTGATAAAAAAGTGGGTATGGAATTAGTCAATAAAACAAAGAAGATTGCTTCAATGCTCTACAGGTTAATTCAAGCTCGAAAGACAAGTACATTTTAATACACAAACAATGTGGTTTTCTCCCCGTTTACCGTTCACCATGAACCGTTTACCAAAATGAAAACCGTTTACCTTTATTTAAAATGATTTCATATAATATAAAAAATAACGTAGCTATCCTCAGCATCAATGTGGCGAATCAGCCGATGAATGTTTTGAATAGCGAATCAATTACTGCTTTGGGCGAGGCTTTGGAAAAAGCATATACTGACACTGAAGTAAAAGGAATTATCATCACCTCAGAACGTCCAGAATTTATTGCTGGGGCAGATTTGAGGATGATTTTAGAAAATAATGGCAAAGCTCCTGCCGAATTATTGAAACTTTCGATGGGCTTAAATAACCTTTTCCGCAAAATGGAAACCAACGGAAAACCCGTAGTTGCCGCCATGAATGGAACGGCTTTGGGCGGCGGTTATGAAGTCTGTTTGGCCTGTCATTATCGGGTGGCGCTGAATGCTCCAAAGTCCGTAATTGGTTTGCCAGAAGTAACCATTGGCTTGTTGCCAGGTGGCGGCGGAACGCAACGTTTGCCCCGCATGATTGGGATGGAAATGGCGGCTCCGATGTTATTGGAAGGTAAAAAAATCTCTCCAAAAGAAGCATTCGGCATGGGAATGGTGGACGCTTTGGCAGAAACTCCCGAAGAAATGATGGAAAAAGCGTTTGCATTTATCAACACAAATCCAAATGCTATTCAGCCTTGGGATGAGGTGAATAAGAAAACGGGGAAAATTCAAGCAAGAGAAAATTTCAAAGTTCCAGGCGGTAATATTCTGACTCCCAAAGGATTACAATTAATGATGGGTGGAACAGCCATGATCATGGGGAAATCGCAGGGAAATTATCCTGCACCTATCGAAATCATGTCGTGTGTGTATGAAGGGCTTTTGGTAAATATTGATAGAGCTTTGGTGATTGAAGCTCGCCATTTTGTAAAAGTTGCGAATTCGTCTGTTGCCAAAAACTTGATTCGTACTATGTTTTTCGGTTTGAATGAAGTGAATAAAGGTGTTGGTCGTCCGAAAGGAATTGATAAAACGGATGTCAAAAAATTAGGCATTTTGGGTGCGGGCATGATGGGTGCGGGTATTGCTTACGTATCGGCAATGGCGGGAATTCAAGTTGTCTTGAAAGACGTTTCGATGGAAGCCGCCGAGAAAGGAAAAGCCTATTCAAAAGCAATTTTAGACAAAGCGATTTCGAGAGGAAAAATGGATTCTTTGAAAGCAGAAGGCATTTTGAACTTGATTACCCCAACGGATAATTACGCCGAAATCGAAGGGGCAGATTTAATCATCGAAGCCGTTTTTGAAAATTGGGAATTGAAAGCCACCGTAACCAAAGATTCTGAGCCATTATTGGCAGCAGGAGGGGTTTTTGGCTCAAATACCTCTACTTTACCGATTTCAAAATTGGCGAATGCTTCCGCAAAACCAGCAAATTTTATCGGAATTCACTTCTTCTCGCCCGTTGATAAAATGCAATTGGTTGAAATAATTATGGGTAAAGAAACCTCTGATTATGCTTTGAGCTTAGCAATGGATTACGTGAAAAAAATCCGCAAAACGCCAATTGTGGTGAATGATTCGAGAGGATTTTATACCTCACGAGTGTTCGGAACTTATACTTCGGAAGGCATCGAATTATTGAAAGATGGTGTAAATCCGGTAGTTATTGAGAACATCGCCAAGCAAATCGGAATGCCCGTTGGGCCTTTGGCAGTTTCGGATGAAGTGGCTTTAGATTTAGCGTATAAAATTTCTGGAAGTGCAGTCAAAGACGGTCTTTTATCCGAAAATGATTCGACTTATCAAGTCAGCAAAAAGTTTACCGAAATGGGACGTTTGGGCAAAAAAGCCAAAGCAGGTTTCTACGAATATCCAGAAGGCGGTAAAAAATATTTGTGGGAAGGTTTAGCAGAAATGTTCCCTGTAAAAGCCGAACAAATCTCAACGGACGATATCAAAACGAGATTATTATATCGTCAGGTTTTAGAAACGGTAAAATGCGTAGAAGAAGGCGTAATTCGCACCAATTTAGATGCAGATTTAGGTTCAATTTTCGCATGGGGATTTCCTCCATACTTAGGCGGAACGCTCTCATTTGTGGATACAGTCGGCATAAAAACCTTCGTTTCAGAATGTGATAGATTGGCTGCCACGTATGGAGAACGATTTAAACCAACGGCAAAATTGCGAGAAATGGCGGAAGCTGGGATTGGGTTTTATGAGTAGAGGTTGAAAGTAAAAGGCGAGTCGTGAGGCTCGCCTTTTTTTTGTGGGGATATATACGGATTTGTATATATGCAAGATTGTATATATGTACTCACATCTGGCTTGAATCATAGATTTTGAGTAAATTAGAAGGTAAGTTCGTGAGGCTTGCCTTTTTTGTGAAATTATGCAAACAATAGATAATATACCTCTTAAAAATTTTGATGGATTATTTGAGATAATACACTTATTTGAAGATACAAATAAAATAACTTGTAAGTTGCTTAATGCCAAGCCTTTGGGTTTTTATAGTAGAGTTGTTATTAGAAAAATAGAAAAGAATAATGATTTTAGAATTGTTTTAACCATTTCTAAAACGACAAATAGTGTTCGTTTTTGGGGAATGGAAACTGAAAAAATAGAATATCTTATAATAGAGATTAAGGGAAATCATTTTAAAATAGAAAATGCCTTTATATGCAATATCGAAGAGTCGTTTGGTACTAACTTTAAAAATGCAAAAGTAACGGCACAATTTAACGAACTTATTAAAATTCAAAATAATGTAGATTTTCATTTTCAGCGCTTAATAATACCATGTGAAAAAGATATATTCTTTCCTTTTTATTTTGAAGATGCAAGAGGATACAAGACAGAGGAAAAAGTGATAATGGGTTTAATTCCTCTTTTAATTGATTCTCAAAATTTTGAAACATTCAAGCATATTAAAGAAATATCTTCAATAAAAAGGAGTTATTTGATAATTGATTCAATCAATGAAATGACACTTGAAGTCTTCCAAAATTATGTTTACTCCATTTTAATTGGATTTGGATATATAACAGGTTGTTTTCTTCAGAATCTCGGCTTCTACTTTTCTTATGATAAATATAAAAAATTGCAAGGAATTCAAATTCAAGGTAAGCGGAAATCGGTTTACACATTTCTATCTCCTATTTATAAAAATCCTTATGGTGTATTCCAAAACAAGGATTATCACGACAAATATTGTAATATTATTAGGGGAGTTAAATCATCTGAAATATCAAAATTATGTCATTTAATTAATTCTTCACAAGATTTTATGGTGATAATTCTTCTGATATTAGAATCTTGTGCAGTAACACAAATTATACAACCTGCAGGGTTTGCAGTGGCATTAGAAGGCTTTTCTGCATTTATAAAGAAAGAGCTTGAAAAGGAAACAGAAAAAAAATCCCCTAAACTTTCATCAAAAATTTTAGGGGATTTGAAAAAGATTTTGAAAGATAATGAAGAAGAATTAGGAGAAGCATTTGCCCTTTTTTATAAAAAAATAGAACAAATCAATCAACCTACAAATAAAGATACTCTTCTAAAACCATTTGAATATCTTAAAATTCCCATCAGCGATACCGATAAAGAGACAATTGCTCATAGAAATGATTTATTGCATGGGAGATACGATTTAAAAAGTACATTTGAAAGCGAAAGTAATCAAAATTATAGATTTTTAATTTCCACAAGGCTTTATACTTTGTTATCTGCATTGATTATGAAATATATTGGATTTGATAACATGATTATAAATTATCCAAAAAAGTACGAGTATTTGCTTAATATTACCTCAGATGAAGAACCATTTAGACAAATATAGATTTCCCAACCCCATGAAAAAAACACTACTAACCCTCCTAACAACTGCCCTGATTTTCAGTATAAAAGCTCAACAACTTTCGGTTGAGCAAATTATGCAGGATCCAAAATTTACCATTGGCGCTTTGCCTTCAAATATCTTTTGGGCGGAAGATTCTAAGACCATTTATTTTAACTGGAATCCAGATAAAAACAAGGCTGATTCGCTCTATGGAGCTTCATTGGCTGAGAAAAAACCGTTTAAAATTGCTCCGCAGGTGCGTCGAGCATTACCTTCAAATAATGGAAATTATTCTACTGATTTTGGCAGAAAAATTTATTCCAAAAATGGTGATTTATTCTTGATGGATTGCCGAACGATGGCGATTCGGCAAATTACAAATACCGTTGAATCGGAGTCTAATCCAAGCTTTAATGGTAAAGATGATAAAATCGTTTTCACGAAGGGCAACAACCTTTTTAGCTTCAATATCAGCAATGGAGAAATTGACCAATTGACCAATTTTCAGTTGGGAACTAAGAAAGCTGAGCCTAAGTTGAGCGAGCAGGAAAAATGGCAAAAACAAGACCAATTAAGTCTATTCGGCATTTTAAAAGAACGTTCCGATAAGAAAAAAGAAGGCGATAAAATCCAAAAAGCGGATTTACCAAAACGTGCCAAAGAGATTTTTGTGGAGGATAAAAACGTTTTAGAACCACAATTGAGTCCCGATGAAAAATATATCACTTATCGTTTGACAAAATCGGCAACGGGAGCCAAATCGGCTTTTGTGCCAAGTTATGTAACCGAATCTGGTTTTACCGAGGATTTACCCGCCCGCACGAAAGTGGGAGCCGCCCAAACATCGTATGAATTTTGGGTTTATGACATCAAAAAAGATACTGCTTTGCAGGTTTTAACGAAAACAATTGAAGGAATTTTCGACGAGCCTGATTATTTGAAAGATTACGTAAAAAAATCACTTGTCGTTAAAAAAGATACCGCCAAAAAGAAACCTGAACCCAGAAAAGTAATTTTCAGTAACGTTATTTGGTCAGAAGATGGGAAATATTGCGTTTTAGTCGTAAAAAGTCAGGACAATAAAGACCGTTGGATTATGCGTCTCGACCCTGCTACGCAACAATTACAAACCATTGACCGTCAGCGTGATGAAGCTTGGATTGGTGGACCTGGCATTGGTGCTGGGGGAAATGCAGGAACGATGGGTTTTTTGGCCGATAATCAAACGCTTTACTTTCAGTCGGAAGCTGATGGATATTCGCATCTTTATGCCGTGAATTTATTAACTTCCGTTCGCAAGCAACTCACAAAAGGAAAATTTGAAGTTCAATCGGTGCAATTATCTCGTGATAAACAAAATTTTTATCTCACCACAAATGAGGTGAATCCTGGAGAGCAGCATTTTTATCGCATGGTAGCAACGGGTGGCGTTCGGACTCGTTTGACGAAAATGACGGGTTCCAATCAAGTGGTTTTATCGCCAGACGAAACAAAATTGGTCTACTTAAACTCCTTTTCAAATCGCCCTTGGGAAGTATTTTTACAGGAGAATGAAGTGAATAATGCTCCTTCGCAAATCACAAAATCGCAGAGTCGTCAATTTAAAGAATACAAATGGCGTGAACCCGAAATTGTCACTTTCAAAGCCGAAGATGGTCAGGATGTTTACGCTCGTTTATACGAATCCAAAACTGGTGAGCAAGGCAAAAAACCAGCCGTGATTTTCGTTCATGGAGCGGGTTATTTACAAAATGTTCACAAGTGGTGGAGTCAGTATTTCAGAGAATATATGTTCCATAATATGTTGGTGGATAATGGTTATACCGTGCTGGATATTGATTACCGTGGTTCGGCGGGTTATGGGCGAGATTGGCGGACTGGAATTTACCGTTTTATGGGTGGAAAAGACCTTTCTGACCACGTGGATGCTGCTAAATACTTAGTTGAACAACAGGGAATTGACTACAAGAAAATTGGTATTTACGGTGGTTCGTACGGAGGATTTATTACTTTGATGGCGATGTTTACCAAACCCGATGTTTTTGCGGTGGGTGCAGCTTTACGTCCCGTAACGGATTGGGCGGCTTACAATCATCCTTATACCGCTAATATTTTGAATGAACCACAAGCGGATTCAATTGCTTATCAGCGAAGTTCTCCCATTTATCACGCTGAGGGTTTGAAGGGAAATCTATTAATTTGTCACGGAATGGTGGATGTCAATGTGCATTATCAAGATGCCGTTCGACTTTCGCAACGACTCATTGAACTCAGAAAGGAACACTGGGAGTTAGCATCTTATCCCATGGAAGACCACGGTTTTGTAGAACCAACGTCTTGGATGGATGAATATAAGCGGATTTTTAAATTGTTTGAGACGACTTTGAAGCAGTAGATTGTAAAACAAAATAGATTGTATGAAGCATCTACTTCATACAATCTATTCTTGCCATTTAGATTTTCGATATTGGTTTGTAATAAAATTTATGATAAAATTGTACGCAGTAGATAGAAAATTGTTGCTGATAATAATATAGTTACTGGCAGCGTAAGTACCCAAGCCATCACAATATTTTTAATTGTTCCACCTTGTAAATTCTTGATTCCTTTTGAAGCAACCATTGAACCGGCAATACCCGAAGATAATACGTGCGTAGTTGAAACAGGCCACTTATAAGCCGTTGATAAACCAATCGTAATTGCGGCAACTAATTCTGCCGCACCACCTTGGGCATAAGTAAGATGTTGTTTTCCGATTTTCTCCCCGACTGTTACAACGATACGTTTCCAGCCAATCATTGTTCCTAAACCTAATGACACGGCAATCATCCACATTACCCACTGTGGCGCAAAGTCAGTTAAGGATGATAATCCATTATTAGAATTTCCGAAAGTAAAGAAAGGTGCTTTTTTACCAGAGGTTGCATTTTTTAAGGCGTTTTTGTCATCTGCACTTAAAGTAACAGCATCACTTTCCATTAATTTTTTTGAATACTTATTGATATTCAAAACGTCTTTCCGTATTTCTAATTTCGTCTCAACGGTTAAATTTTTGGCATTAAGCGTTTTATTACCAAAAATCACACTGAGGCTTTTCGCTCCTTTCAAAACAGTTGCATAACTCTCTTTTTCAGTTGAAGAAAGCTTGTTCGTGTCAATTTTAGCAATTATTATCTGAACTATCGATACTTCTTTTTTTAATTTAAAAGGGTCAACGTCTGTATTTATCGCAAAAAAATGTGGTAAAAAAGCAATTAGGACCAACATTACCAAGCCTATACCTTTTTGTCCATCATTGCGCCCATGGAAAAAACTTACCAAGGTACAAGTCATGACTAATAAACCTCGAATCCATAGCGGAGGCGGTGTATCTTTTTTGGGTTCTTTAAAAATATCTTTATTACTGATTGATTTTCTTAAAATATACATAAACACAATAGCTACTGCAAAACCAAATAGTGGCGATAATAAAAGTGCTTGACCAATTTCAACAGCTTTGTCCCAGTTTACCGTTGACATCCCTTTATTATTTTCTGGCAATAATGCGTATCCTATTCCAATACCAATAATTGAACCAATTAGTGTGTGAGAGGATGAGGCTGGAATACCAAAATACCAAGTTGCCAAGTTCCAAATGATGGCAGAAATCAACATTGAGAATGCCAAAGCCATGGCATGGTAAACATTGGGGTCAATGAGCAGTTCCGTGGGCAACAATCCAATAATTGACATAGTTACTCCTACTCCACCAGTAAGTAATCCTAAGAAATTCATCATTCCAGACCAAACTACTGCTTGTGTAGGTTTCAACGTGTTTGTATAAATAACAGTTGCAACTGCATTGGCTGTGTCATGAAACCCATTCACGAATTCAAAAGCACACGCTAAAAATAAACAAAGAAATAGAAGAATAAACAGAGATGTTTCGAGTCCGAACATTGTGGTTTTGGTTTGAAAATTTGAAAATGAATTTATGTAATACATTGAAAATAAGCATCTAAGATTTACCATTAGTCTTTTTCAAAGTATTACAATTTCAAATCGGAGTTATTCATATTGGTATTTAGTCATAAAGGTAGGTCGCTTGTGTTTCTCTAATGTTAAGGAATTGTTAAATTTGGTTTTTCTTAAAACATATAGAGATTAAGCAGAAATAAAAAAAAGCCCTCCAAATCATATTAAAAGGGCATTTTTGCTTGGCATTTTGTATTTATTTTTCTACAAAATATTATGTAACTTTTAATAAATGTACGGTTACAGACTCGTTATCAATCTATCAAAATCTTCTTCTTTATCAAACACTCCTCTTCTTTTATTTTGATTCATTTCCAACATTTTAATAAAATATTCGGGTGGATAAAAACCTTTTAATCGCCCCAAAACCTTCCCATTATAATCTAAAAATAAGGTTGTTGGCAATTGTGTTACTTTATATTTTTCCCCAATTTCTAATCCATCAGTATCATCGGCATCAACTTTATACGCAAAATATTTCAAACTAATAATCGAAGCAATCAACTCATCTGAATAGGTTTCTCGTTCCATTTTCTTACAAGGTCCACACCAAGAGGCCGAAAAATCTAAGATAATTGGTTTTTTCAAGCGTTTGGCTTCCTGCAATAAATCCTGATAACTTCCTGTAAAAAATGAGGCTGAAATAATATCTTGGGCTTCTATCTTTGCGGAAATCAATAAAAAGGCTATGATTAACAATTTCTTTATCATATCATATTTGATGAGGTAGTATTAGAAATAGCGTATTTCAATAATCAAGCCAAAAATTTTCTATTTGCAATTTTAACCCTATAAAATACTGATTATCAGAATTTTAACCGCAAAAAAAGTCCTAAGAAATTTTCTTAGGACTTTTTTTGCAGAAAAATTAAAAGTCTTAAAGAATTACTCCTAATGCTTTCAACGTTTCAATACTTCTATAATTACCAGTTGATAAGTTTTTATCTTTTTGGAATTGTAAAATAGCAGCCTTAGTTCTTACGCCAATGATGTCATCAATTGGACCTGGATCATATCCTTTGGCTTTCAATGCTTTCTGGATTTGAATAATCATGGCAGTAGTCAAGTTTTGGTCACAAAGAACTTCCGTCCACTCAGCATACGAATTACCCGATGTTTGAGCAGTAGTCGTATAAGAACCATATTCAGCAGGAATAGTTGTTTCAGTAGTTTTTGCCGCAGCTTTAACAACAGTCTTAGTAATCGTTTTGTATTCCGCAGGAATTTCAACTTCACGAGTCGCAGCAGCACTACCTACAACCTGACGAGTACGTGTTCCGTATTGTGCAGGTGTTTCGATTACTTTAGTCGTTGCCGGAGAAATTAATACTTGTTTAGAACGAATTGCATATTGCGCCGGTACTACGATTTCACGAGTGGCAGCAGCAGTAGCTACCACTTGCTTCGTAATCGTTTGATAGCAACTTCCACCAACAGCTAATTTACCAGTACCCGTTGTAGTTGCAACAGCACTGCTCTCACTTGGAGTTGCACATGGTGTAGTAACATCTAATAAACGAACTGTTGCAGGAGAAACCACTACTTGCTTAGTGCGAGTTGCGTATTGAGCCGCAATTGGTTGCTCTTTCACTTCAGCATCTTTCACTAATACTTGTTTCGTAATCGTAGCATATTCAGCAGGAATAGCAGTTTCACGAGAAGAAGCAGCTTTTGCTAATATTGTTCTTGTAATCGTTTTGTATTCAGCAGGAACTTCTTTTTCCGTAACACGAGCAGCTTGGTCAACAACTTCACGAGTGATGGTCTCATATTGAGCAGCAATCGCAGTTGAAGTAGCAAACATAGCATTTACGTTAGTTCCAGTAGCAGTAGGCGCAACAATAACTTGTTTAGTAAATGTGGCATATTCAGCAGGAATTACAACTTCACGAGTTGATGCTGGAGTAGCTAAAACTTGCTTAGTAATCGTTTGATACTGAGCAGGTGTTGTTACTTCTTTTGTTCCAGCAGGAACTTTCAATACTTGTTTTGTGATTGTTTTATATTCAGCAGGAACAGTTACTAAACAAAGAATACGGCAATCTTCTGGATTAGCAGACAAACATCCTGGGTCAGCTTTACCTCTTTCGTATTTAGTATATTCGTCACGAATTTTAATTTTTTCTGTGACAGTTTCATACACTGGTAGCGTTGTTACTAAAGCAGTTGATGCTTCTTTCAATAAGATTTGCTCAGTTACCGTTTTGTAAGTGGCAGGAACAACTTCTAAGCGTTTAGAGACCTCTTTCACCAAAATTTGCTCGGACATTGATTTATAACCAAATTGTTGAGCCGCTAAAACAGTTGAAGCATCTTTTATCAAACGCTGCTCAGTTACTCTTTTGAAAGTACCTGGAATAACCGTCAATACTTTTGAGGCTTCTTTTACTAACACTTGCTCAGAAGCAGTTTTGTATTCAGCAGGGATAGTCTCCACCCGTGAGTATGCAGGTTTCACCATGTATTGCTCAGTTTCTGTTTTGTAAACCGCAGGAATAACTGTATAAGTTTTCGATGCTGGTTTAGAAACATACTGCTCAGTTTCTGATTTCAATACTGCTGGCACAACTTCTTGTTTTTTACAAGGACTTCCTGTTACAACTGCTCCGTCCATTCCGATGAATGATTTACGAGCATTGTCCCAAGAACCTGCTAAGAAAGAACCTGTTGGACAACCACCCACGAAGATATTTTCGGTAATTGTTTTGTAAGTTGCAGGAATTACTTCCAAACGCTTAGAAGCCTCTTTCACTAAATAACTTTCTGTTTCTGTTTTGTAAACTGCAGGAACAACTGTTACTGTTTTACCAGCTTCTTTTACCAATACTTGCTCTGAAACCGTCTTGTAAGTCGCAGGAATTACTTCCAAACGCTTAGAAGCCTCTTTCACGAGGATTGATTGGGTTTCCGTACCCATTGCCGCAGGTACAACCGCAAGGGTCTTTCCAGCTTCTTTGGCTATGTACTGCTCAGTTTTAGTGGTAAACTGTGCAGGCTTCAAACATTTCGCATAACACTTACCGTTTACGGCGTTAGGCGGTAGGTCATTTTGGGCAATTGCCACAGTACTGACCAAACTGAAGGTTACTGCTGTATAAAGCAGTGAAAAGTTGAGTTTCTTCATGTTGTTGTTAGAAAAAATAAATCAGGTGTTAATGGGGATTTGATTTAATGGACAAATATATACGGGGTTTTGGTAAAATGCAAAGCAATCAATATCTATGTATATATCGCATATATTCACTTTGTCTTAGAACGAATAAAACGAAATAAAGTAACCAATATCACATATAATACTTAATGTTTATAGCTCCATTTTATGGCGGGAAGCTTTGTAAGGAATACACTATTGCAGAGTGTAGAGAGCGGAAATGATAATTCTTGCGTAAATTTGCAGATGTTTTACAAGCATTGCAAATTTTTTATTAAAAATGAAATGCTTTTCTACATATTTTTTTCAAATTGTTTTAATAATTATCATTTGTTAATAATTTAGCAAATTACACTTATTTTTTGTTAATATTTATCAATTCCCATAGTGTTACATAATGACTTTTTATTCATGTTTCCTTGTCAAATTTTATATATTTATAAATGAAAATATCAGAAGCAATTTTTATACAGAGTAATACGGATTATCTAAAATGTCCGAAGCCTGATAAACCAGAATATGCCTTCATTGGAAGGTCTAACGTAGGGAAATCTTCGTTGATAAATTCTATTGTTCAAAAAAAGAATTTAGCGAAAACTTCGCAGACGCCTGGAAAAACGCAATTAATCAACCATTTTGAAATTGATAAAAAATGGTATTTAGTCGATTTACCCGGCTATGGTTATGCAAAAGTTAGTAAAACTGACCGTGAAAAATTTGAAACGATGATTCACGAATATCTCGAAAATCGGGAGAATTTATTGTACACTTTTGTACTGGTAGATGTCAGACACGAACCTCAAAAACTGGATATTGAGTTTATCAATACATTGGGAGAAAGAGGAATTCCTTTTTGTATTGTTTTCACAAAAGCCGACAAATTATCGAAAACAGCGGTGGATAGAAACGTGGAATTATACCAACAGAAAATATTAGAAACGTGGGAAGAAATGCCGCAATTTTTTGTAACATCTTCCGTTAATGGAAGCGGTCGTGAAGAGATTTTACACACGATTTCGGATTTAAATAAAGAGTTTTAGGAAAGTGATGCGTTTCGAGAGGTAGGAATTTATTAAAATCTCTCATTTTCTTTGTAAAGATTTAACCAGTATTTTTGTAAAAATAATCATCAAATAAAATAATCAACTTGGCGTAAGTATTTTAGCTGAAATTCACTTGAAAACTTATGACTAACGAATAATAAAACAAATGGAATTATTAAAAGAAGTTGCGAATATCTCAGGACAAAGCGGTTTGTATAGAATTTTGAAACCTACTCGCACGGGTGTAATCGTGGAAAGTTTAGACGGTAAGAAAGCTCGTTCAGTGGTAGGTGCAAATGCTCGTGTATCAGTTTTGAAGGATATTTCGGTGTATATGGCGAATCATCAAGATAATGCCATTCCGTTGGGAGATATTTTTATGGCAATCAAAGAAAAACACGGCGATAAAGTAGAAATGGATGTAAAAAATTCAACGGATGCCGACCTTTTCGATTTCTTGGATTCAGTAGCACCTGATTTTGACCGTGAGAAAGTTTATTCATCTGACGTTAAAAAGATGATAAATTGGTTTAATATTCTTTCGGCAAATATGCCCGAGGCTTTTGTGAAAACGGCTGAACCAGAAGTTGAAAAAACCGAAGAAGCGTAATTAGTTAATAATTAACAGAAAATAGATAATAGTTAAAATTTTGTTGATTCATCAAAAGGTTCTATGGAATTAATATTTCACAGAATCTTTTTATTTTGTAGCCAAAGTTGTAATTTTCAACTATTAAATATAAACTATTCATCATTAATTATATGAAAGCTGTACTTTGCAAAACCTATGGGCCTCCAGAAACACTTGTCGTTGAGGACGTTAATTCTCCGAATGCTTCCCCTGGAAAGGTCGTAATCAGCATAAAAGCCTGTGGCGTAAATTTCCCTGATACGTTAATTATTCAAGGAAAATACCAAATAAAACCACCGATGCCTTTTTCGCCAGGTGGAGAGGTTTCTGGCATTATCAAGGAAGTTGGCGAAGGCGTAACGCACTTGAAAGTAGGCGATAAAGTGTTTTCATTGACCAGTTTTGGCGGTTTTGCCGAAGAAGTTGAAGCCGATGCAAAAACGACATTATTAATGCCCGAAGGACTGGATTTTATCACGGCTTCGTCGGTAATGTACACATACGGCACATCCTATCATGCTTTAAAAAACCGAGCTGAATTGAAAGCGGGCGAAACCCTTTTGGTGTTGGGCGCTGCGGGTGGCGTTGGTCTGGCAGCCGTTGAATTAGGAAAAATCATGGGAGCAAAAGTAATTGCGGCAGCTTCAACGGATGAAAAACTGGCACTTTGCAAAAAATATGGTGCCGATGAAATTATTAATTATTCAACTGAAAATTTAAAAGACCGCATCAAGGAAATCACGGGCGGAAAGGGTGTGGATGTGGTTTACGACCCCGTTGGTGGTCAATATTCCGAACCTGCTTTTCGTTCAATTTCTTGGAAAGGTCGTTATTTAGTCGTTGGTTTTGCAGCGGGCGATATTCCAAGTTTACCTTTAAATTTACCGCTTTTGAAAGGTGCATCCATTGTGGGTGTATTTTGGGGAGCATTTGCCACAAACGAACCGAAAGAGAGTTTTCAAAATTTTAAGGAATTATTAGACTTCATTACCAAAGGAAATTTAAAACCGCATGTACACGCCCAATATTCACTCGAACAAGTATCCGATGCTTTATACGAAATGCTGAATCGGAAGGTGATGGGAAAAGTGGTGATTGTTAATTGACAATGGATAATTGACAGTAGATAATTATTAATGGTTAATTTGTAATTTACAACTGCCAATTGTTCATTATCAATTGTCAACTGTCAATTTATTCACCGTAATTCCCTCTTCTCATCTTTCAAAGCATACAAAAACACGACTTTTTTCTTGGATACATTTTCAATAAACGGTTTTAGAATTTGTTCGGCCGATTTTTTAGTTTGTTCCAAAATACCCATATCCTTGGCGTTTTGTGCAATCTGACTTTCCGCTTTTTGAAAGGCATTATCCACTAACTTTGCTTCATCCAAAAAGGCATATTCTGTACTATAAACCTTTGATTTTGAATGGTCTATCTTATAACTACATATTTCTGGATCGGGTAAATGAACGACCAAAATACTATCTTTTTCACTAATATCGCCCAATCTAATTTTGGTTAAATCCAAACATCCCGTGGCTTCTCCCGAAACGATTAAAAGCACTTTTGCATCGGGCAATAAATCCTTTTTAATCTTGCTTTCTACCACATCTCGAAAATTGTATTTTACTAATTCCAACTTCCCCATTGAAGAAATTTGTTGTAACAAAACATTATGTGAAACCTCCACTTCTCCGCTACTAAAAGGATTTTTAAAATCTTTCACTTTTTCCCAAGCATAGATGGCAAGGGCAATCACTAAAAAAAGAGGAATTAAACGAATGAGTCTGCGAAGCATGGATTTGTGTTTTTGTTTGAGAACAAGCGTGGATTGACATAAGTTTGGTTATCTCACAAATACCTAAAATCCAAAGGATTAGCATACAAAAACTCATAGCCAGTCTGTGAAATCAACTTTTGTGAACTAATTATTTTAAACGGTATCTCTTCAGAAGGTTCTTCAAAAATGGGTTTCTCAAAGCCTAATTCTTCACAATTTTTAAAATAAATTTCCTTCCGAATCGGATGTATAGGCGAAACTACGTTAAATGTTTCATGCCAAAAACCTTTCTCTAATATCAGGGTAATTATTTGAATTACATCTTGCTGGTGAACATAATTCACGGGAATTCCTCCCGTATTAATCGTCTTTCCGGCAAAGTATTTTGCGGGTATTCTTTCACCGCCCATCAATCCTCCACAACGCAGAATCGTAACGTTTTTGGAAAGGATTTTTAGTAAATTTTCGACCTTAATTAACGCATGATTTTCTAAAACTTCATCCTGTTCCGTTACTTCACGATTCAAGTCTGGATAAACGGAAGTGGAGGAAGTATAAATAATGGATTTGATGCTGGATGAAGGCAAATATCCCATCAAAGATTGGATTTGCTGTACGTGAAAATCTTCTCCGTATTTGCCCGCTCGTGGAGGAATGCAGATGATTAAAATTTCGG
>NZ_CBABQS010000034.1:0-43655 GCF_964672035.1 Arcicella sp. | reverse complement strand
GTTCATACTCGTATCCATCAGTTTGTGATTTCTGACTATCTTTCCATGCTAAATATTTAGCAAACAGGGCTTTAAATGCTAATTCTTCGTTTTCCATGAAAACAATTTCGCCAATTTTCGCCAACTTTACAAACTTGTCCTACACCCGTAAACAAGTTATATTCCAATAATTAAATTCACTTGCCAAGTAATTTGGAATAGCTGATTTAATATATTTTCTCAATAAATTTATTATCTCCTTAAAATATAATTTTTCTTTAAGTTTTAAATACCTGTTTTTGAACTTATTTCTTACATCATCATTGTTGAATTTGCTTCCTATTAGGGTATTGTAGGACAAATTACTTACCCATTTTTCTTGTTGTACTTCATCAAAAACATTCAAAAATTCAACTTGTTTGAGATTACGAATTCTTAATTTTAGGGTTTCAAATATTGCTATTGTTGTATTTTCTTCTGAGAGCAGTAAATCTTCAATTGTTGGTTTGAAATATACTGTTACAATATCATTATACTTTTTAAAATGCTGTTTAATTCTGACTTGGATTTTTTTTGCCTGTCCTATATAGTATTCATTATTGCTAAATTCAAGTATATATATCCCACTACATTTTTCGTCTCTTAGATTTTGGAATCCGTAATCACTAACTATAAATAATTTATTATTGTCATTTGGATTTGCAGTTTTTACTTTTTCAATCTCATTGATTTTTTGAAAGCGCTCAATATCTTGAACTTCATTCAAAAGTAATTGGGCAATATCAATATTTGCTTTTTCATATTGTTCTGTCAAATTATATATATCCGCTCTCCATTTTAAAGCAACTTCGTCGTCATAATTTAACAAATGATTTGAAAATAATTCAATAGCTTTTTCATAGTTTTCAATAAAATAATTACACCCTCCTAAGTAAAAATCTATACTATCTAATTCGTTATTTAATAATTTTGCACTTTCTAAATCTCTGATTGCTAAATCATATTTATCTGTTGAATAATAACAAATACCTCTATTATATAGTCCTAAAGCATAGTTTGGATTTAATTCTAATGCTCGTGAAATGTCAATAATTGCATTATTAAATTCTTCCATTTCAATAAAAGCTTTACCTCTTGCACCGAAAAGTAAATAATTTGTCTTGTCTAATTCTATTTTTGAATTACAGTAATTAATCATTCCAACAAAGTCTTTTTTGTGGAAATAGTTTATCAAAGTTTCACTTAATTGAATTTTGTCACTCATTGTCTGTTAGTCTCATTTTTCAAATTAGCACATAACGAGTATATAATCGCAATATACCCGATTAATTTAAAATTCATTGCGTACTTTATTAAAGCATGAATAAATAAATTTGACAAAAAAAAGTGTTATAAAACCTACAAAGGAGATTTCATAACACTTTTTTAAATATATTTAGGCTTAACACCTAAATCAAATTACTTCACCTCCTCAAAAGGCACATCTTCCGCTTGTGAATTTGAACCTGCATCGGCAGTTTGTCCATTGTCACCACCCATTGGTTGTCCGTCTTGTGGATTTCCAGTTTGCGCATACATCTCAGTTGATGCCGTTGCCCAAGCGTTGTTCAAGGCTTCTAAAGCAGTGTCAATTGCTCCACCATCACGTAATGCGTGGGCTGAACGTAAAGTTGTCAAAGCACCTTCAATCGCTGATTTATTACCTTCTGATAATTTATCACCGTATTCTTTCAACTGTTTTTCCGTTTGGAAAATCAATGAATCTGCTTGGTTGATTTTTTCAATTTTTTCTCTTTCAGCTTTATCTTCTGCTTCGTTAGCTTTTGCTTCTTGACGCATTCTTTCGATTTCAGCATCCGTCAAACCGCTTGATGCTTCGATACGGATATTACTTTCTTTTCCAGTTCCTTTATCTTTTGCTGATACGTGGAGGATTCCGTTGGCATCAATATCAAAAGTAACCTCAACCTGTGGAACACCACGAGGTGCTGGTGGAATACCATCTAAGTGGAAACGTCCCAAAGAACGATTTTGTGCTGCTAATGGGCGTTCTCCTTGCAAAACAACCAATTCAACCGAAGGCTGATTGTCGGATGCAGTGGAGAATGTTTCAGATTTTTTGGTAGGAATCGTTGTGTTTGATTCAATCAATTTAGTGAAAACTCCACCCATTGTTTCAATACCCAACGACAAAGGAATCACGTCCAATAAAAGTACGTCTTTCACTTCACCCGTCAAAACACCACCTTGAACTGCCGCACCAATTGCCACCGCTTCGTCAGGGTTTACGCCTTTAGATGCTTTTTTACCCCAGAATTTTTCAACTTCTTCCACTACTTTTGGAATACGAGTTGAACCACCTACCAAGATAACTTCGTCAATGTCAGCGTTTGAAAAACCAGAGTTTTTCATGGCACGCTTAGCTGGTTCCATCATACGTTGGAACAATGAATCTGCCAATTGTTCAAATTTAGCACGTGATAAGGTACGTACTAAGTGCTTAGGCATTCCATCCACAGGGAAAATATACGGCAAGTTGATTTCCGTAGAAGCACTTGATGATAATTCAACTTTCGCTTTTTCAGCCGCTTCTTTCAAACGTTGAAGAGCCATTGCATCTTTGCGTAAATCAACCCCTTCGTCATTTTTAAATTCGCCTGCCAACCACTCAATAATTACCTGGTCAAAGTCGTCACCACCTAAGTGTGTATCACCATCAGTTGATTTTACTTCAAAAACACCATCACCTAATTCCAACACTGAAACGTCGAAAGTACCGCCACCTAAGTCGAAAACGGCAATTTTCATATCTTTACCACCTTTATCAAGACCGTAAGCCAAAGCAGCTGCGGTTGGTTCGTTGATGATACGTTTTACTTCTAATCCTGCAATTTGTCCAGCTTCTTTGGTAGCCTGACGTTCTGCATCATTGAAATAAGCAGGAACAGTAATAACGGCTTCTGTAACAGTTTGTCCAAGATAATCTTCGGCAGTCTGTTTCATTTTCGTTAAAATTTGCGCCGAAATTTCTTGTGGTGTATAAAGACGGTCGCCAATGCGAACACGTGGAGTATCGTTTGAACCTTGCTCAACCGTGTAAGCAATCGTTTTTAATTCGCTTCCAACTTCTGTATAACGTTTACCCATGAAACGTTTGATAGACGACACTGTGTTTTTAGGGTTAGTAATAGCCTGACGTTTGGCTGCATCTCCGACTTTACGTTCACCGTTGCCATTATCTAAAAATGCCACGATTGAAGGTGTAGTACGACGACCTTCTGAGTTAGCGATTACGACTGGCTCATTACCTTCCATTACGGCTACGCAAGAGTTGGTTGTTCCTAAGTCAATACCGATAATTTTTCCCATTTTATTTATTAATTTATTATTTGAATAAGTTTTTAATCTAATTTTCCTTAATTTCAACAATCTTAATGCCAGTAGGTTTTTTATCCATTTTTTATGACAGATTGACAGCAAAAGGGCTTTTTGTTGTCAGACTTGCGGTAATAAAGATTTAATTACTGACAAAAATAATCATATATTTGTCGATTTCGTCAGAGCTACTGAGTCGCACAAAAATGGTCGTAAAGACATTAATAATCCAATAAAATGAAAATATACATTCACACAAAATTTCAAAATACTGAAAATCAGTCTTTTAAAGAGAGTTTAATTCCAAAATACGAAGTCGTAATCGGGGAGGAGATACCCGCTGAAAATCAAAAAGCACAATTTTTGGATTCAGACATTTGTTATGGAAATCCGCCAATAGCATGGGCAAATGAAACCGTAAAATTGCAGTGGCTTCAACTCAATAGTGCTGGACTCGACCCGTATCAACAATTACTTGATTATCAATTCAAATTGACTAATCTAAAAGGTTATTTTGGACAATCAGTTGCAGAAACTACTGTAGCAGGAATTTTGGGGGTTTATCGTAAAATAGATGAACTTGCCCGATTACAAACACAAAAAAAATGGGTAGGCACTCCCATCCGAGAGACGCTACATTTACTCTACCATGCAAAAGTACTGATATTGGGAAGTGGCGCTATTGGTCTGAAAACCAAGCAATTATTGTCTGGGTTTGAATGTGATACAACCGTTTTAAATTCAAAAACGATTAGTCAAATTGAAGATTATCTGCCCGACACGGATATTTTGGTAAGTACGTTACCCGATACCTCCGAAACAAAAGGTTTAATCAGTAAAGCATATTTAGAAATGCTAAAACCGTCGGCTTTGTTTGTCAATGTTGGCAGAGGATCCAATGTAGATGAAAAGGCTTTGATAGAAATTTTAAAGGCAAAACGTATCATGGGAGCCGTTTTGGACGTTACAGAAGTAGAGCCACTTCCTGAGGATAGTGTACTTTGGGAAATGGAAAATGTACTTTTAACCCAACATTCATCGGGTGGATGGTTGGAAGAAAGTTCTGGAAAAGTAAAATTCTTTTTAGAGAATTTGGGTAGATTTGAGCGAGCACAAGAATTATTGAACGTAGTAGATTTGAAGAAGGGCTATTAGGTAAGGTTTCTATTGCTCGACCAAAGCATAAATGTGGCAATTAATCCGCTCATGAAATTGGAAATTATCGTTTAGTATTGACAAATTTATTTATTCAAAGCTATACAATTTTCTACAAAAGATAATCAAAAATGCAGATATGAATGATAAAAATATTTTTCGGATAAAATTTTTGACGAAGGGCGTATTCAATACGCCTTTTTATGTTTCGCTATTTTTTTATCTACTTAATTGTCAGCAGATTATAGCCCAAGATAATCAGCGATACTTAGCTTTAGTATTGGTAAATATTGATGAAAAAGAGGATGATTTAGGCGTGAAAGAAATTGAAAAAGCGCATCAATTAGGATTTAATGCGGTTAATATTGCCGTGCTTTGGGACTACGTGAAAGTCTATCGGGCGGGTACGCCAAATCCATGGATTCAAGTGGATAATCAAATGAAAAAAGCATCGGAATTGGGAATGAAAATTGGGCTTCGTGTGTGGGTGGACGGTTGGTGTGGCGATGATAAAAGCCAATGGTGTTCTAATTTTAACGAGAATGATTTAATGACTGATGGCGAGGGAAAATACGATTATGCTCAATCAGGGCCAGGCAAGCGTAGAATGACTTCTTTTGCGAGTACCTCTACCTTAACTCGCATGAAAAATTTCACCACGGAAGTGATGGAGAGGTATAAAAAATACCAAGAAAATGGCGATATTCTGTACGTCAGTTTAGCCACTACGGGCGAACAAGAATTGGGCTATCCCTTCGGCAATTCGACTACGGATGGAATGTTTGATTATTCACAGCCGATGCGAGAAGCCTACCGGGTTTGGTTGCGAAGAAGATATTGTAATGATTTGAATTTGTTGAAAAAATCTTGGGGGGGAAATTATAACGATTTGAAAAGTTTTAATGAAATCAATCCCAAATATAGCCAGTATTTTCAGTACACCTTTGAAAACCAGGATGGTAGAGATTGGTATAATTTTCGACATTTTATGTTAAAGCGTTTTAGTGCTGAATTTATTCAGACTGTGAAATCTGTAAAAGTAAGCCGACCTTTCAAGTTTGTGAATGATTATGGTTCGGTCTTCGATGATTTATCCGTGAGGCGTGGAACGATGGCTTTTCAGGATTTAGCCGAGGGAACGGATGGCATAAAAGTGAATGATGCTCTGCCGTATAATCATCGTTTTTCGATGGATTTAATACGAAGTAATATGCCTAATAAATGGGTAATGAATGAGGCAGAATTTAAAGAATTAATTCCAAGTCAAACAGAATCAGCCGTTCTTGCCAATGAATCTTTTCAGCAAATTGACCAATCTTTTGCTCATGGTGCTAAAATGGTTGCTTATTTCCCAAATGTAAAAGGAAAAAATCTGATGGAAGTTTTGGAAAATTCCCCAAAATTTGTGGAAGTAATCAAAAATAAATGGCTGAATAATAAAACGCCAATTTCGGTGAGTCCCAAGGGTAAAATGACGATTAAATTATCTGAATTTTTATTTGATGGAGGTTGCGTAATGGGTTCGGGAAGATGTAAAGTATTACCGATTTGGCAGGATATTTCTGCCAAAAATGGCGGACAGCCCGTAGAAGTAATTATGGAAGAGGATTTTATAAAGGATTCTACGCCCGTTTGTGAAAATTCAAGTATAAATTCTGAGTACGAAGGGCAATTGCAAAAAGCTGATTGTTTAGGTGGTTACGGCTGGATTGTCAATAAAAGTAATATTGTGGAATCTGTTAAATACGAAGTGCAATTGGATGGCAAAACGATAAAAATAGCATTAGCTGATAGTTTAAATCATGAATCTCAACGATTTTTTGGGAATGCAAAACACGGCTTTTTTTTCAAATTGCCTTTACTTTCTGACGGGAACCATAGTTTGAAAATCAAAATTCCGAATAGTAGTTTTTTAATTGGAAATGCTAAAATAAGTATTAATTGTGCCAATTTAGGAAAACAATCTACTATTAACTCTATCAATATTTGTCCAGAGTGTGAGGAATTAAATCTTTATCCAAACCCCGCCACTGAACAAATTTCTTTGGGTTTTAAACTGCTTGATTTCAAACCTGTTTTGATTGAAATATTTGATGTTTTGGGACGAAGAGTTCATTATTCAGATACTTACGGATTAACGGGTGACAATGATTTAGAAATTAGTACGCAACATCTCAGCGCAGGAACGTATGTCGTAAATGTAAAAATTGACCAAAAACTTTACCAACGTAAATTTGTGAAAAGGTAAAATTTATTGAGTCTGTCAATGGGTTTTGCATTCAGCAGTCCCTTCTTTTATGCCAAATGTAATTAGATGCTCATTATCGGGAAATTTAGATGAATTTAGGGTTATTTCTACTGTTGAAGGTTGATTTTTTGATAAGAAATGCCTTAAAATAGTATGAGGAATTGTGTATTTAATTGGACAAATTTTATTTATTATTACAATATTTTTTCACTAAACGGCCTAAAAACGTATATTTGCAGTTGGATAAAAGTTTGGAGTTAATTTTTAGAAAATTGACCCCTTTTTTTATGTTCGTCGATCTTTACTTTCAACAATTTTAACCGTTTAGTATTAGATTTTTAACCATTAAACACAAATAAACCCTTAAATTAAACAAATGAAGGACATTATTTACTTAGTACCAGCTTTTGGTATCATCGGATTGCTGTACACGGCATGGCGTTTTAGTTGGGTGACAAAACAACCCGCAGGTGATGCCAACATGCAAAAACTCTCTGGCTACATTGCCGATGGAGCTATTGCATTCTTGAAAGCAGAATGGAAAGTTTTAGCTTATTTTGCTATTCCAACTGCGATTTTATTGTTTTGGTTAGGATCAAACAAAGGTACTGCCGAACATCCCATTCACTCTTCTCCAATTATTGCATTTTCCTTTTTGTTAGGAGCATTCCTTTCGGCTTTGGCTGGATATATTGGAATGAAAATCGCAACGAAAGCAAACGTTCGTACAGCACAGGCGGCTCGTACCTCCTTATCAAAAGCCTTGGAAGTATCTTTTACGGCTGGTTCTGTAATGGGAATGGGCGTCGCAGGTTTAGCAGTTTTGGGTCTTGGTGGACTTTTCATTACACTCTATAACGTTTTTGCCAAAGATATGCCTTTGACTTCTGTTGAAATGAGAACGGCAATTGAAGTATTAGCAGGTTTTTCATTAGGAGCTGAATCTATTGCTCTTTTTGCTCGTGTGGGTGGAGGTATTTATACCAAAGCGGCTGACGTTGGAGCAGATTTAGTGGGTAAGGTTGAAGCTGGAATTCCAGAAGACGATGTTCGTAATCCCGCCACAATTGCTGATAACGTCGGTGATAACGTCGGTGATGTGGCTGGTATGGGGGCTGATTTGTTCGGTTCTTATGTGGCAACAATATTAGCAACAATGGTTTTAGGGCAGGAAATTGAGGTAACAGATAATTTCGGAGGATTTTCTCCCATTTTATTACCCATGATGATTGCGGGTGTTGGTCTTTTGGCTTCCTTGGTTTCAACTTTCTTTGTTCGTATCAAAGGGGAAGATTCTTCGGTACAAAATGCTTTGAACTTAGGAAACTGGGCTTCGGTGATTATTACTTTTATCACTTCTTATTTCTTGGTGAAAAAAATGTTGCCAGAAACACTTAATCTTAGAGGATTTGAATTTACTTCAAATGGCGTTTTCTTGGCGATTGTGGTTGGATTGGTCGTGGGTGCTTTAATGTCGATTATCACGGAATATTATACCGCAATGGGAAAACGTCCTGTGTTATCAATCATTGAAAAATCAGGTACAGGACATGCTACCAACATTATTGGTGGTTTGGCAGTGGGTATGGAATCAACGGTTTTACCAATTTTGGTATTAGCAGCAGGTATCATTCTTTCGTATAAATTCGCTGGACTTTATGGTGTTTCAATTGCAGCGGCTGGTATGATGGCAACAACGGCAATGCAATTAGCCATTGATGCTTTTGGTCCAATTGCGGATAACGCAGGTGGTATTGCTGAAATGTCTCAATTACCCCCAGAAGTTCGTGAGCGTACTGATAATTTAGATGCAGTGGGTAACACAACGGCAGCAACGGGTAAAGGTTTTGCGATTGCTTCGGCAGCTTTGACTTCTTTGGCTTTATTTGCCGCTTTTGTGGGTATTGCTGGGATTAAAGCAATTGATATTTATAAGGCAGACGTTTTGGCAGGTTTATTTGTGGGAGGGATGATTCCATTTATTTTTAGTGCTTTGTGTATTGCAGCGGTTGGAAAAGCAGCGATGGAAATGGTAAATGAAGTGCGCCGCCAGTTCCGTGAAATTCCAGGAATTATGGAATATAAAGCTGAACCAGAATACGATAAATGTGTCGCTATTTCAACGGAAGCCTCAATTAAACAAATGATTCTTCCAGGAGCAATTGCTTTAATTACGCCTGTATTGGTTGGTTTCACGATGGGACCCGAAGTTTTGGGAGGTTTATTAGCGGGTGTAACGGTTTCGGGTGTTTTGATGGGCTTGTTCCAATCAAATGCTGGTGGTGCTTGGGATAATGCTAAGAAATCTTTTGAAAAAGGTGTTTTGATTGATGGCGTTAAGCACAAAAAAGGCTCTGAGCCTCATAAAGCGGCCGTTACGGGTGATACAGTTGGTGATCCATTCAAAGATACTTCTGGTCCTTCAATGAATATTTTGATTAAATTAATGTCAATCGTTTCTTTAGTAATTGCGCCATATATTGCCGTTGATTCTTCAACGACCAAAGCAATGGCAGGGATGAACATTGAAGCAATTACGCCACAATTAGCTTCTGAATTGCCTGTTTCTGAGGGAATTAAGAACTTAGGGGCGAAATTGGACAAAGCCCTTTCATCGGGTGTAACGTTGAATATTCCAGAAAATGGAATTGAAAGTAATTTGTTGAAATTCATCGAAAATAAAGACCAAGCAATTGATAAAAAAGCATGGTTTGATTTTGATAACTTGACTTTTGAAAATGGCAAATCAATCTTGAAAGCAGGTTCAGAAAAACAATTGAAAAATATTGCTGAGATTTTGAAAGCATTTCCAAACGTAAATATTAAATTGGGCGGCTATACCGACAATACGGGTGATGCCAATGCAAACTTGAAATTATCGGGCGACAGAGCTTCAACGGTTAAAGCAGAATTGATTAAGTTAGGAATTACTGATGCTCGTTTAGAATCAGAAGGTTACGGACAAGAAAATCCAGTAGCAACGAATGAGACAGAAGAAGGACGTTCCGCAAATCGTAGAATTTCTATTCGTGTAACTAAAAAGTAAGCTATAGCTTTTGAGCATATATTCTCAAAAACAAAAACGGGTTGGCAATTTTGCTAACCCGTTTTTGTTTTACTTTGTAGAAATATAAAAACCATAATGAATATAAAACCAACCCAAACCATTCCGTTTGCTTTATTTTTGATTACCCTCGCTGTCAATCTTTCGATGCCACTTTTTCGTCCCTATGCCGCTTTGGCTGGATTTAATAACGGTCAAACTTCATTGGTATTGGCTACTTACGTTTTGGGAATGATTCCTTGCTATATTTTTTTGGGAGGAATTTCTGATAAAATTGGTAGAAAACCCGTGTTGATTTTTAGCCTATTCTGTGCCTTATTTTCCGATGTAATTATTTCCATTTACCCAAATGTTTATGCTTTGATTTTTGCTCGTTTCTTTCAAGGCATTGCCCTTGGACTGAGTATGGGAACTGGTACGGCTTATTTAGCCGAAATTCTATTGCCCAATCCTGATGCATCGACTCGTGCGGCAAATGCCACTTCTATGTCCACCGCTCTTGGGTTTAGTGGAGGAGCATTTATTACAACTGTTGCCCTTTTGATTCATTTTACTCATTCTCCCATTACTTATTTTATTGCGGTGGCAATCACACTTATTGGAATTATTTTGGCTTTAAAATTGCCAAACTTGCCACCTATGGGCGGTTCTTTACTCCGGCTTCCTTACTTTCCGAAGAGTTCTTTTCCAATAAATTTATCTATCGCAATTTGTTGGGCGGCTACTGGCGTGGTTATTTCCATTATTCCTACGCAATTAGCCAAATTTGGTTTCACCGCTTATGCAGGTTTTTGTTTGGTTTTAATTAACTGGACCGGGGCGTTTTTGCAACCATTTATTCGTCAAAGATTTGCGCCAAATTTAAGTTTGAAATTGGGGTTTATGTTAATTCCAATCGGATTTGGATTAGTTGTTTTGGGATGTTTTTATGGAATTCTTCCAGTCGTTTTAGTAGGCACTGCCGTCATTGGTTCAGCGGCTTATGGATTTAGTTATCAAGGAGGTTTGGCATTAATCGCCAATTTGGGCGGACAACAGCGAGCCAGAGCCGTATCGGGATATATGTTTTACGGGTATATCGGTTTCGGAATTCCTGCGGTGTTTTTGGGTTATTTGGCCGATGCTTTTGGAATAATTCATGCGTTGATAGTTTTTGAAACGATTATTGCCGTGTTGAGTATTTACTTGTTTTTGACTTTTGACCGAAAGAAGGAAATTATATGAATTGGAAATTTGTCTTGTTTTCTGGACAAATTTCCTTTACTTTGAACAGGTATTTCGAAAGAGCTTTATCGAAAGATTATCCACTTTTAAAGTACCAAACTATTTGAAGTTTAGGAACATCAATCATCGAATAACAAACAACGAAAATTATGTTAGCTCAAGAAGAAGCAGCCATTTATTCAAAATATGATTCGCAAATTCGTGATAATATTTCAATTGTTTTCAATGCTCGAAAAGGTTTGAGTGCTCAGGCATACTATGATATTATTTTGCTTTCAGGATTTAAAAAAGAACAAATTGCCCAATTATTCAATACTTCCGCCAAAACCATTACCCGCTATACCCACGAAAACAAAAATCTTGATATAGTCAGTAGCGAACACGCCCTAAAAATTATTGCTCTTTTCAGAAAAGGCACCGAGATTTTTGGAGAATTAGAAGCATTTCGCCGTTGGATTCAAAAACCTGCCTACGGTTTAGGTTGGCAAGTTCCCGTTGAATTGATGGAAACATCAGGTGGGATTGAATTGGTGATGGAAGAATTAATTCGTATTGAGTTCGGTGATTTAGCCTAATATTAAAAATCTTATGCAAGTTTATAGAATCGGTCTGGCAAAATGGATTAATAAATTGAACGCTTCTGGAAACAAGGCGAGATGGAGTAAAAAAGGCTCTCATGTGATTTACACAGCATCTACAAGAGCATTAGCGTGTCTCGAAAACATAGTCCATCGTTCAGGGGAAGGCTTACAACAAGCGTTTAAAGTAATGGTGATTGATATTCCAGATGATATTTTGATGGAAGAAATTTTATTAAAAAATTTAGAAGGAGGTTGGAATAAGTCTGATGATTCAACGTATGAAATTTGCCAATCTAATCTGTTGGTGAAGATTGGCTAGAAAGAGCAGAAAGTGCCGTTTTAAAAGTACCCTCATCAATTATTCATAAGGAATCCAATTATTTGTTTAATATCAATCATCCATATATTAAAAGAATTAAAATTATTGATTTAGAAGATTTTGAATTTGATTTACGAATAAAAGAAAATTAACAAAAAAGCAATGTCAACACGACACTGCTTTTTATTTCTCAAAAGAAAATCCACTATCCAACAACTTCAGAACCCTTTGTTTTTTCCAAGTCTCAACATCATTATCGGCAATTTTCTGAACTGATGTCTTTTCATTTATTTTATAAATATCCAACAATTTATTTTCAGCAATCATTTGTTCTATTGCCTTTTTTAACACTAAAATTGAACCTCCCAAGCCCCGATTTACGCATAAATCTACTCGTAAAGCAAAACCTCCTTGCGTTCTGATGAGTTGATTTAACGTGTAATTTGCTCCATTAATAAAAATCAATTGCGTAGGTGAAAGGGCTTTCAAGACGTATTCTTCCAAAGCAATTTCTACTTGCGAACGTATCATACTTCTTCTGAAACCGCTGGCAATAAATGCCGTAGTTAATTGCAAATCGTTGGCAACTTCCAAATAGGCGGCATCTCCTTCTTTTATTCCCGAAGGCGTTTCTACTTGAAAAGTTGGCACTTTATAATTCTGGATATTCATTCCATAGTTTCCAAAACAATCATTGAAAGCATATTCGTCTCTTGTCTTAAATCTTTGCAAAACCCTCGAAAGCACAGAACCACTCGCTAATCCGCCCGTAAATTGAATAAATCCAAACGAGAAAATCGCTTTGTCGTAACTAATTAATAGCATCAAAGTAACCTTCGTTCTTGGCAATATAATGAAGTAAATCAACGTAAAATGATTGTTGACATAAATCAGAAAAAGATTGAATATTATTTTGGAAGAGCGATTTTCCAACGTAACTAATGCCTTTTGTATTCGCAATATTTGGCCAAGGGAAATTGTCACGCATAATGCCTGTTGAAACGATACCCGTAGGCGTAGGAAAACTCAAAACATAATTATTGAATGTACCTTTATTTTCCTTTATTACTTGGAAATCCTTTCTTCTTTCAAAGGCAGAATCAACAATAACTGGAGGTTTTGGCGTTATTGAAATAGGAGCGGGAAAATCAATGTTTAAGACTTGACCAATAAATAAATCATTTGACTTCAAACCATTGATTTTAATGAGTTGTTCAACGGTTGTACCATATTTTTTCGAGAGGCTATAAAGTGTTTCTTTAGCTTGTACGGTATGGGTCACTGAGCGTTTTATATAGGATTTAAGAGCAATTTAGGGTTTAAAATTAATTATTTGGAATAAAATATTTAATTCTATTTTAAAAAAATAAATCAAAATTAATTTTTTCTTACCCTCAAAAAAATCTAAAAAATTCTGAATTATCAAATTTCACCAAATGAATAATAAATTTTCAAAAAAATAAATAATTTTATTTGTCCATAAAGATTTAGCTTCGTAATCTTACATACTTGATAATCAGGAAGTTCAGAACTATTTTTTTCAATTCACTATTAAACCCATAGAAGAATCATGAAAAAAACCGCCTTAGTTTTGGGTCTATTTGTCCTTACTTTAAATTCTTGTGGCAAACAAGACTCAGCTACTCGCCCGAAGAATTATCACACAGTTGCATACACTGTCAATGATAAAACTTCAAAAGATTCTCAACATGAGAATTCGCTCGTTCAACTGCAAAATGCAGGAATGTCAAAGATGAGTTTTGGTAGTTTACAACAATCATTAGGCAGTATAGATATTGCCAATTATGCGATTGAAAGTAACACGCAGATTGTCTTGATTGAAACCCTAAATCATAATGTAAATGTGAAGGGTTACAATAAAATGATTGATGATTTTAACACGCTTAATGCTTCAGATAATGAAGCGTTAATGCAAAATTATCAATCTTATGCGGATGAAAATTGCAAGAAAATTTATGGCTGTGTGGGTTCTGTAAATGATGCAGACCATGACTGGAAGATTATAAAATTTTTACCAAATCCTGAAAGATGCTCATTTGAGCCAACCATCACGATGAGTAATGTGATGTTGTATAAATAGGGAAAGGTTTGTAGCGTTTTACTCGCTACAATAAGATAAACAAAGTAAGGATTATAATGAAAGAGCCTGCCATTTGGTGGGCTTCTTTTTTGTCCCAAAATCAGATTTTTACTTTTTTAATGGTAATATTTTCTAATAAAAGGCTCATTTGAATGCTCGAAGTATCTTTATAATTAAAAACTTGGCCATCTTCTCGAACATTTTTTATTAATTCAAAATCAACACTTTCAATTAACCATCCTTCCGTTTGGGCATTTTGAATGGCTATAATTCCATCTTCGGGAAGATTTTTGTCGGCGGTGCAATAAATCGCTGAATATCCATAATTAATATCTACCGCTGGCGACCATTCTGCCTGATTGATTGTTTGCGAAACTGCCACATAACATTGGTTTTCTAAGGCTCTTGCTCTTGCCCCTACGTGTACACGGGTTGCTCCACGCAGTGTTTCGGTGCAACTTGGGGCTAAAATCAAATTTACGCCCTCCGCACATAACAATTGTGAGCCAATGGGAAATTCGACATCATAACAAATTTGAATTCCGAAACTTCCCCATGAGGTTTCAAAAAGGCTTAAAACTTTGGGAGCGGAAGAAATACCCCATACTTCATTTTCAAAACGGGTCATAAAAAATTTGTCTTGAAAACCGATTAAACCTTTTTCAGAGAATACGTAAACACGATTATAAATTTTACCATTTTCTAAAACAGGAAAACTTGGAGCAACGATAATGGCGTGATATTTCTTGGCTAAATCTTCATAAGTTTTACAGAAATTAGTCTTTAAGGAATCCATTTCAATGACTTGTCGGCGAATATTTTGTTGGATTTCTTCTGAAAATAAACTTACCAATTCCATCGAACCGTATTCTGGAAATAGCAATAGTTCAGCATTTTTGTTTACGGCCGATTTAACCCAATTTTCAGTATGAATTTGCCAAGCCCCAAAACTTTCGTGATAAGTAATTGGATATTGAGCGGTTGCAAGGTTGAGATTCATAAATTTTTAGTCCAATAAATCATGGGTTTCAGAGTAGATTTAGATTCAACAATATCCAACCAATCAAATTGACTTTGCAAAGAATCATTTTTTTGATAACCTCTTTTTGTCCAAAATTTATCGTGTGGTTGATAATTCACGGGTTTTAGTGGATGATTGTCGGGGCGAAAAACGGAGCAAAAGCAAGTCATATTGTAAATTCCAAAACTGTGAGCATGAGCCTCTCTTTCATCAAAAAAACGATTTCCAATTCCTAAGCCTCTATACGGATGTAACAAAATACTTTCACCAAAATAAAAAATAGCATCAATATCCAATCCTGCTTCATGAAAAGGTTTTTTGACTTCTTCGGATTCATCAGAAAGTGGAATGCAGGTGGTTGCTCCAACCATTTTATCACCATCATAAACCGTAAACAAAAATGACCGTTCTGAATTTGAGTAGATTTTAAGATATTCTTTTTCGTATTCAATCGTGCCTTCGTATAAATAAGGATAATCCCTAAAAACTGTAATTCTTAAATAGGCTAAATCATCGAAAATAGTTTCGATTTCTTTGCCTTTGAATGGTTTGTATGTCATTAGTTGAGTGCTACTTTGAAACTAATTCGAGCCAAAGAGTCAGATTATAATACGTAGTTACCCGAGAAACTTTACCTTCTTTTAATGCCAAAAAAGCCGCCGCTGGAAGGACATAACTTTGATGATGAGCGGGCGGTAAATCGTCATCAGCTTTTTTATAAATGCCATTTACCGTAAATTCAGCCGCAATTATTTGGTTGGATGATTCAGTAAAAAATACCATATCAGTCAATTGTTCTTCGTAACACTCATCCATTTTTTTGAGAAAATCGTTGAACTTATCAATACCGATTCTCACATCGCTTTGATTACTTTCGTGACGAACTTCGGTATGTAAAAGCGAAAGCATTCCCTGCCAATTTTTCTGATTGAAGTATTCGTAATACTGTTGGACGATTTGTAATGAAGTCATGTTAAAGGAATTAAAGTTAAATATTTTCCAAAAATAGATAATCACCTCTCTAAATCAAACCACAATTAGTAGATTTGTGTAAGATTATCGTTATCATCTCAAACAATAACCAAATAACATGACGAACCACCGATTTCGCTTTCTAATCCTTTTGCTCATTGCTCAATGCTCGTTGCTTAATGCCCAACCCATTAAACCCATGCCAACGGGCGAGATTATCCTGAATCTCAAAAAATTGAACGTTGTTGGTTCTGCACTTTATATGGCGGCACATCCAGACGATGAAAATACCATCATGCTTTCGTGGCTTGCCAAAGAACGAAAAGTACGCACTTCTTATCTTTCAGTAACTCGGGGAGACGGCGGACAAAATTTAGTTGGTTCAGAACTCTCTGATTTATTGGGACTTATCCGAACCCAAGAACTTTTGGCGGCTCGTGCTATTGATGGCCCCGAACAATATTTTACCCGAGCCAATGATTTTGGTTTCTCGAAAAATACCGATGAAACCATGCAGATTTGGGGAAAAGATGCTGTATTGGGTGATGTGGTTTGGCGAATCAGAAACCTTCGTCCCGATGTGATTATTTGTCGTTTTCCACCAGATGCTCGTGCAGGACATGGAAATCACTCAGCTTCGGCGGTTTTGGCAGAAGAGGCATTCAAGATTTCGGGCGACCCGACAAAATACCCAGAACAATTAAAATATGTAAAACCTTGGCAAGCCAAAAGAGTAGTTTGGAATACTTTCAATTTTGGAACGGTTGCCCAAACCCAAAAGCCCGCAGAAAAAGATTGGATTCAAGTGGATATTGGTGCCTACAATCCATTGTTAGGAAAATCGTACAACGAAATTGCGGCTGAAAGTCGTTCGCAACATAAATCACAAGGATTTGGTGTGCCTCGTGGTCGTGGGTCAAGACCAGAATATTTTGTCCATAAATTTGGCGATAAAGCGGATAAAGATGTTTTTGATGGCGTTGATATTACTTGGAATCGGGTAAAAGGGGGAAAAGAAGTTGAAGTTTTGGTCAATGAAGCCATTAAAAATTTCAATGCCGATAATCCATCCACTATCGTTCCAACGCTTTTGAAAGCCTATCAATTAGTTAATAATTTGGAAGATGAATATTGGAAAACGCAAAAGAAGAAAGAATTAGAAAATCTCATTATTGCGTGTGCTGGACTATATTTTGAAGTAAATCCGAATGAATATGCAGCGGCTTCGGGCGAGAAAATAAATGTTTCCACCACATTAATTAAACGTTCTGATTTGCCAATTACCCTCAATAAAATTCGTTTAATTGGTTTGGGCAAAGATACCACCATGAAAACCGAATTAGTAAATAACGAACTACAACGAATTACGTTTTCCGTAGAAATCCCAAAAGGTCAGCCTTTTACGCAACCGTATTGGTTAGCGGAAAAGAAAATGGGCAAAGGAATGTATCGAGTTGATAATCAGGAGTTGATTGGACTACCCGAAAAACCAGCGGATTTGCAAGCAGAATTTTCGTTTACCATTGATAATCAGATGCTAACCTTTACTACGCCAGTTATTTTTAAATATACGGACGAAACTCGAGGAGAATTATACCGTAGCTTTGAAATTCGTCCAGAGATTGCGGCCAATATTTCGGATAAAGTTTATGTTTTTGCGGATAATCAAGCGAAGGATGTTGAAGTAACGTTAAAATCTGCCAAATCAAATGTGTCGGGTTCGGTAAGTTTAGAATTGCCAAACGGTTGGAAATCTGTTCCTGCGAGTATTGATTTTAATTTGGTAAATAAATATCAAGAACAAAAAGTAAGTTTTAAAGTTATACCTTCTTCAAAAGATTCGGAAGGACAAATTAAAGTTGTTGCAAAAACGGCCAACGGAACTTTCGACCGAGGAATTTTAACGGTTGCCTACGACCATATTCCTCCGCAAACCCTTTTCCCTATTTCGGAGGCGAAAGTGGTTAAATTAGACATTAAATTTAAAGGAAAAAATATTGGATACATTGCTGGCGCAGGAGATGAAGTTCCGGCCGCTTTACGTCAAATTGGTTATGCGGTAACGATGCTGACCGAAAAAGAATTCAATGAAGATTTATCAAAATATGATGCAATCGTGGTAGGTGTACGGGCGTATAATACCGAAGAACGTTTGAAATATTATCAGAAAAAATTGATGGAATACGTGCAGAAAGGAGGAAATATGGTGGTTCAATATCAAGTGAATAACAATCTTCAAAAAATTGACGGAGGTATGGGACCTTTTCCTTTCAAAGTTTCGAGAGATAGAGTAACCGTTGAAGAAGCAGAAATTCGTTTCTTAAAACCAGAAAGTCCATTATTGAATTCACCAAATAAAATTACCAACAAGGATTTTGATAATTGGATTCAAGAAAGAGGATTATATTTTGCCAATGAATGGGATCCGAAATACGAAACTATTTTATCATCCAACGACCCAACCGAAAAACCCTTAAACGGAGGATTGCTTTACACAAAATACGGAAAAGGAAATTATATTTTTACAGGTTATGCCTTTTTTAGACAACTACCTGCGGGAGTGTCTGGTGCTTATCGTTTATTTGCCAATTTGATTTCTGTGGGCAAATAAATTATTGATAAAACATAGAAAAGCCCCTCAAAAAATAATTGAGGGGCTTTTTGTGTTTTATTGAGAATAATTGGAGCAACTTCCCGAAATAATTCCATTGGAGTTAAACTTTTAGGAAGTTAAGCACGTGAATCGAATTATTGGACTAACGCAGGCTGGGTTCAAAACCCAGCCTGCGTTCTCATATAAAATATTATTTCTTACGTCCCTTCGGAGCAACCAATGGTGTTTCTTCACCCAGACGGATACAATCTTCCAAAGTCAAATCAGCAGGAATCATATCTTTTGGAATTTTAACGTTACGTTTCCCAATCTGAATATAAGGCCCGTACATTCCGTTCAGCACTTTTATAGTATCATTCTCAGGGAATTCCTTTAAGAATTTATTGGCTTCGGCATCTCGTTTTTTATTGATAATTTCAACTGCTCGGTCAAAAGTGATTGTTTCCAAACTTTCACCACGTCCCAAAGAATAGAATTTTCCATTGTGTTTCACATAAGGACCAAATCGGCCTTTTCCAGAAGTAATGGGTTCGTCTTCAAAAACGCCGATGGCACTGCCTAAATCTGCGGCACGTTTCTCAATTAATAACTCAATTGCACGTGCTTCGGTTACGGTAAATGGGTCTTCTGACGGTGGCAAACTCGTAAACTTATCATCGTGTTTGATGTAAGGCCCCATTTTTCCAGCCCCAATAATCATAGGTTTATCTTCGTAAAAACCAATCTCACGAGGTAATTTAGGTAATTCCATCAAAGCTATTGCTTCTTCCAAAGTGATGGTAGTTATTAATTGATCTTTCTTTAAATTGAAGAATAAAGGTTTTTCTTCGTCTTTGGTTTTTTGCTCACCTAATTGAACATAAGGCCCAAATTTTCCTAATCTGGCAGAAATCATTTTGCCCGTTTTAGGGTCAATTCCAATTTCACGAGAAGAACCAACGGTGTTTCTATCTATTCCTTTACTGTCCTCAATCGTTTTGTGGAAACCCGTATAGAAATTGCCAATCATTTCAGACCATTCAATTTTCCCTTTCGCAATCTCATCAAATTCATCCTCAACATCGGCAGTAAATTTAAAATCGACTACGTTTTTGAAATTATCAACCAAGAAATCATTCACAACCATACCAACTGAGGTTGGAAATAATTTAGATTTTTCAGTACCGAAAGTTTCTTTATTTACTTTTTCCGTGATTTTGTTATCCTTTAAAATCATTTCTCGGAAAGAACGTTCTTTGCCTTCTCTATCTTCTTTTACCACATATTCACGTTTAATAATTGTTGAAATGGTGGGTGCATACGTTGAAGGACGACCAATGCCTTTTTCTTCCAAAGCCTTCACTAAACTTGCCTCCGTGTAACGGGCAGATGGGCGAGAGAATCTTTCAGTGCCTTTCAGAATGTCTAAATCTAAAATTTGTCCGATGGTAAGCGGAGGAAGCATTTTTGAATTTTCTTCGTCATCTTCATCATCTTTCCCTTCCAAATATACTTTCAAGAAACCGTCAAATTTTACAACTTCACCTTGCGCAATTAAGTCTTCGGATGTTGTTGAAATACTGACCGTGGCGGTAGTTCTTTCCAATTGTGCATCCGCCATTTGAGAGGCAATGGCACGTTTCCAGATTAATTCATAAAGGCGTTTTTCTTTCAAATCTGCACCAGCAGTGTTAGCAGAAAAATCGGTTGGGCGGATGGCTTCGTGAGCTTCCTGAGCGTTTTCGTCTTTGGTTTTGAACTGTCTATTAAAAACGTATTTGTCACCGTAAGCACTTTTAATGGCCGCCGTTGCATTCTCAATGGCATCTTCTGAAAGACTCGTTGAGTCTGTTCTCATATACGAAATCTTACCCGCTTCGTATAGTTTTTGAGCATACGACATAGTGGAAGCCACCGAATATCCCAATTTACGAGAAGCCTCTTGTTGCAAGGTTGAAGTGGTAAAAGGAGGAGCAGGCGTTTTTTTAGCAGGTTTTGTTTCTAAGTTTTTAATCTTAAACTCTGCCCCAATACATTTTTCTAAAAACGCTTTGGCTTGCGCTTCGGTTTCAAAGTTTTTGGGTAATTCTGCTTGCAAAACTTTTCCACCTGTAAGATTGAACAAAGCCACAATTTTGAAAGATGATTTTGAATTAAATCCTTCAATTTCACGCTCACGTTCAACGATGATTCTAACGGCAACCGATTGAACACGTCCCGCAGATAGCCCTTTTTTAACTTTCGACCATAACACGGGCGATAATTCAAAACCAATCAAGCGGTCAAGAACCCGACGAGCCTGTTGAGCATTCACCAAATCCACATCAATAGTGCGTGGGCTTAGAATGGCATTTTGAATAGCTTTTTTAGTAATTTCTCTAAAAACGATTCTTTTGGTGTTGTCAGGCAATCCCAAAGCCTCTTTCAAGTGCCAAGAAATGGCTTCTCCTTCACGGTCATCATCGGTTGCTAACCAAACTTCATCACAAGATTTAACTAAGGCTTTGAGTTCATTGACTACTTTTATTTTCTCTGGAGAAATGATATAGGTAGGTTTAAAACCATTTTTTACATCAATGGCATCGTTTTCTTTGGGCAAATCTCGCACATGACCAAACGATGACCTCACGGTAAAATCCTTTCCTAAATATCCCTCAATGGTCTTCGCCTTCGCTGGGGATTCTACTATCACTAAGTTTTTCGACATATCTTATTTTAAAGGTAACGAACGTTACATTTCGCCAAATATAGAAAATGATTTTATAAAAATCGTATCTAATCTATTGTTTTAACTCAAAATTTACGCCAGAAGTTTACTTGTGGATTGATTTCTTTGTGTGAATGACTGGTTAATTAGTTAATTTGCACCCTTTTAATGGACATAATAATGGCAAAATCAAAAATTTCAGATTTGAAAAAAATCCTTGATGAAATGTCTGAGGATGAATTAAAGCAGGAGATTTTAAAACTTTATAACAAACTTCCTCAGGTAAAAGATTTCTATAATCAAGATTTAATGACAGAAGAAGAACGTCAGGTTGTTTTAAATGGATTTAAAGATAAAATATACAAACAATTTTGGACATCGGGTGGCAATCCGAAGGGAATGGTAAATAATACGACCATAAAAGGAATAATTTCTGAGTACGAGAAAATTGCTTTGTTCCCTTATGATGTAGTTGATTTGTTAATTTACCGAGTGGAAGTAGCCACCGACCTTGCGAATCAATTTGGTGGGATGCCAGAATCGAATTACAACGCTTCAATCACGGCTTTCAAAAAAGTGATGAAAATGATAAAAGACAATAATTTGATGTCGCATTTTGAAGATAGATGTAAAAAGATGTTGAAGGCAAATAATGCAGATTACTGGTATATTGAGCAATTAGAATGGTTGTTTCCGGGTAAAGAGGAGGAGGAATAAATAGCACAGAATAATTTAAAATTTGTGAAGAATGAATATTAACAAAAAAAACACCTCGACGCAAGCTGATGTGATTTTAATTGGGGCGGGAATTATGTCCGCTACGCTCGGCGTAATGCTCAAAGAACTCAATCCAGACATCAGAATAGAAATTTATGAACGCCTCGACCGTATTGCGGGTGAAAGTTCAGATGCTTGGAATAATGCAGGAACGGGTCATTCGGCCTTGTGCGAACTGAATTATACACCGCTCGAAGACGATGGTACGGTCAATATTTCAAAAGCCATCAAAATTATTGAATCCTTTGAAGTCTCGAAACAATTTTGGGCTTATTTGGTCGGACATGGTTATTTTGGTGCTCCCAAAGATTTTATTAATCAAGTACCGCACCTAAGTTTCGTGGAAGGGCAAGAAGATGTTGAATATCTTAGAAAACGTTTTGTGGCTTTGCAAAAATGTCATTTGTTTGAAGGAATGGAATTTTCGAATGATTTTGAGCAAATTAAAACTTGGATTCCGCTGATGATGACGGAAAGAAATCCCAACGAACCCATTGCCGTCACTCGCACAACGCACGGAACAGATTTAAACTTTGGCACTTTAACTCGGAATCTTTGTAAATATTTGAAGGATAAATATGACGTAGATGTTTTCTTAAATCAAGAAGTAGAAACCCTCGAACAACAGAACGATAAGACTTGGAAATTGCGGGTAGAAAATACAATTACAGGCGAAGAAAGACACGTTACTTCTCAATTTGTGTTTATCGGTGCGGGTGGGGGTTCGTTGCGATTACTCGAAAAATCCGATATTTCCGAAGCCGAAGGATTTGGGGGGTTCCCAGTGAGTGGGCAGTGGTTAGTGTGTAAGAACGAGCAAGTAATTGCCCAGCATGAGGCAAAAGTGTATGGAAAAGCTAAAGTTGGAACGCCCCCAATGTCGGTTCCGCATTTGGATTCTCGAATAATAAATGGTAAAAAAGAGTTGCTTTTTGGACCGTTTGCAGGCTTTTCTACGAAGTTTTTGAAAGAAGGTTCGTATTTAGATTTGCCCGTATCGATTTCTTTTGATAACATTTTACCGATGATCAACGTCGGCCTTCATAATTTGCCTTTGACAAAATATCTCATTCAGCAAGTCATGCTTTCGTTGGAAGAAAAAGTGGATGTTTTGCGTGAATTTATTCCCACCGCCAAAGATGAAGATTGGGAACTTGCTATTGCAGGACAGCGGGTGCAAGTAATTCGCAAAGACGAAGCGGACGGAGGCGTTTTAGAATTTGGGACGGAAGTAGTAACGGCCAAAGATGGAACGATTGCCGCTTTGTTAGGAGCATCTCCTGGAGCATCTACCTCCGTAGTGGTGATGTTGGAAGTCATAGAAGAATGTTTTCCAGAACTCATGCAATCGAAAGAATGGAGAGATAAATTGGCCGAAATGATTCCTTCCTACACGAAATCGTTGAAAGATGATATCGCTTTGACTAAACGGGTTAGAGATTTTACTTTTGAGGTTTTGGGAGCGTAGGTTTAAACCAAAAACAGCTTCTAAATTATTTTAGAGGCTGTTTCATTGTCAATTAAATTCTATTTACTAACATTCCTAAAAGTAAACGAATTATAAATGTGCCGCTTAGCAAATCTTGCTACTGAAGGGGCATTTACAAATTTAGCGTAAATATTTTTAGGTACGCCGAAATATTCATAAACGATGTTATCTTGAAAAATAATTTTTAGTTTTTCTTCTTTGTAATCGAAATCTTCAATATTTAAAGTAGTTGTAATACGAACGTATTCTTCGGCATTTAAAGCGTGTGTTTCTGGGGCAATGCTCACCAATAAATCATAAGCTTCAATAATTGCCTTACTTTTCAAAGCCGCTTCCGCTTTACGTTCCTCATCATTTACAATTTTATCAGGATGCCATTCCTTTATCAAATTTCTGTAAGTGGTCTTTAATTCAGCAAGTTCGGTTGTTTTGGTTGCTCCAAATAATGCTCTGTACGAAATAATTTTTTTCATTAATTTTTTTGTAATTGTAAATTTATACAAATTTAACGCTCTAAATTGACAAACACAATTTAAACCTAAAGACTTGATAATCAGACTTGAAATTAATGAATTAGTGCTTTAAAAACTTTATATTTTCATATTTCAAAAAATAAATTTGCGCTTTTTCAAATATTATCCTTGTAAATGATTTTTGCTATGATAAGCAATTTTGAAATATTTTTTAAAATATTTCATCCAAAATAATTTTTTTAGAATCCTACCAAGATTTTCTATTACGATTTTAATTTAGCAACATAATTCTGCAAGTCTGGGTTTTCATTCTTATTTTTGCAATATTAAATGGGGTCGCAAGGGTTAGGTGTTTAGTGTAAGGTTTTAGTACCAAACACCAAACACCAAAACCTAAGCCCTACGAAACTGATAACTAATATAACATATCATGGCTTTTGACTTAGAAATGATTAAAGCGGTTTACGAAAGAATGCCATCACGCATTGAGGCAGCTCGTAAATTGGTGGGCAGACCACTTACTTTGACTGAAAAAATCCTTTATTCTCACTTGTGGGAAGGTGATCCAACAACGACTTTTGAGAGAGGTAATTCTTACGTGGATTTCGCCCCAGACCGTGTGGCTATGCAAGATGCAACGGCACAGATGGCTCTTTTGCAGTTTATGCAAGCGGGTCGCCCACAAGTTGCGGTTCCTTCAACGGTTCACTGTGACCACTTGATTGAGGCAAAAGTAGAATCAAAAACTGACCTTTCAGTTGCGGTTGATAAAAATAAAGAAGTTTACGATTTTCTATCTTCAGTATCAGATAAATACGGTTTAGGTTTCTGGAAACCAGGCGCTGGAATTATTCACCAAGTGGTTTTGGAAAATTATGCTTTCCCAGGCGGAATGATGATTGGAACGGACTCGCATACGGTGAATGCTGGTGGTTTGGGTATGATTGCGATTGGTGTGGGTGGTGCAGATGCTTGCGATGTAATGGCAGGTTTGGCTTGGGAATTAAAATTTCCTAAATTAATCGGTATCAAATTGACGGGTAAACTAAACGGATGGACTTCTGCAAAAGACGTTATCCTGAAAGTTGCAGGTATTTTGACCGTGAAAGGTGGAACTGGTGCCGTGGTTGAATATTTCGGTGAAGGAGCAACTTCTATGTCATGTACGGGTAAAGGAACAATCTGTAATATGGGCGCTGAAATCGGAGCAACGACTTCAACTTTTGGTTACGATGATTCAATGGCTCGTTATTTACAATCGACTGGTCGTGCAGAAGTTGCGGCTTTGGCAGATGGAATCCGTGAGCATTTAACGGGTGATTCAGAAGTTTATGCAAATCCTTCAACATATTTCGACCAAGTAATTGAAATTGATTTAGATACGCTTGAACCATATTTGAATGGTCCTTTTACGCCAGATTTAGCAACGCCTATTTCTAAAATGAAAGAGTTAGCAGAGAAAAACGGCTGGCCAACAAAAATTGAAGTAGGTTTGATTGGTTCATGTACTAATTCATCTTACGAAGATATTTCTCGTGCTGCTTCATTGGCTCGTCAGGTAGCTGCCAAAGGTTTAAAGGCGAAGTCAGAATATACAGTAACTCCTGGTTCTGAGTTAGTTAGATTTACAATTGAGCGTGACGGATTTATTGAGACTTTTGAAAGTATCGGTGGGAAAGTATTCTCAAATGCTTGTGGGCCATGTATTGGTCAGTGGGCAAGACCAGGTGCTGAGAAGGGCGAAAAGAATACAATCGTTCACTCATTCAACCGTAATTTTGCTAAACGTGCCGACGGAAATCCAAATACGTATGCTTTTGTAGGTTCGCCAGAATTGGTTACTGCTTTGGCAATTGCGGGAGATTTGACATTTAATCCATTAACGGATTATTTGACAAATGAAGCGGGTGAAAAAGTGAAATTGGATGCTCCAACAGGAAATGAATTACCACCAAAAGGTTTTGCTGTTGAAGATGCAGGATACCAAGCTCCAGCCGAAGATGGCTCGGGTGTTGAAGTGAAAGTTTCTCCAACTTCAGACCGTCTGCAATTATTAGAACCATTCGCAGCATGGGAAGGTACAGATTTATTTGGCTTGAAATTATTGATTAAAGCAAAAGGAAAATGTACAACTGACCATATCTCAATGGCAGGTCCTTGGTTGAAATATCGTGGACATTTGGACAATATTTCTAACAATATGTTGATTGGTGCGGTTAACTTCGCTAACGAAAAAACAGATAATGTTAAAAATCAATTGACGGGTGAATATGGACACGTACCAGCGGTACAACGTGCGTACAAAGCAGCAGGAATTGGAACGATTGTAGTGGGTGACCAAAATTACGGTGAAGGTTCTTCTCGTGAACACGCTGCGATGGAACCACGTTTCTTGGGTGTGAGAGCAGTTTTAGTGAAATCTTTCGCTCGTATTCACGAAACCAATTTGAAGAAACAAGGAATGTTAGGTTTGACATTTGCCAACGAAGCAGATTACGATAAAATCCAAGAAAATGATACAATTGATATTAAAGGTTTGGCAACTTTTGCGCCAAATACGCCTTTAACAATCGTTTTGAATCACGCAGATGGAACTTCGGAAGAAATCTTAGCAAATCATACGTATAACGAACAACAAGTTGAATGGTTTAAAGCGGGTGGTGCTTTAAATATTATTCGTGCGAATGTTGCGAAGTAATTTTTCGATTCTATTATTAAATCCTTATAGGTTTCAAAACCTATAAGGATTTTCTTATTTAAGAGACTCCACCACCTCTTTTACATATTTAATGGTAAAATCAATTTCTTCCTCAGTCGTATATTTTCCCAAACTAAAACGGATGGAAGCGTAGGCCAAATCATCACTCAAACCGATAGCTTTCAGTACGTAAGATGGCTCAACGGAGGCAGAAGTACAAGCTGAACCACTCGACACGGCAATATCTCTGAATGACATCAATAGATTTTCGCCATCCACTCCGCCAAATGATATATTAGTTAAATTGGGTAAACGATTTTCAAGATTTCCATTCATCTTTACGCCGGAAATGTTTTGTAAAATGCCTTGTTCTAATTTATCTCTTAAAATGCTAAGTCTTTGATTATCGAGTATAAATTCTTTTTGGACTAATGCACAAGCCGCTCCCAAACCCACAATTCCTGTAACATTTAAAGTACCCGACCGAAACCCTCTTTCGTGTTTTCCACCGTCCATTTGAGCAGTCAATTTTCTCGCTTTTGAGTTTTTTCTGATAAATAATGCTCCGATTCCTTTGGGAGCGTATAATTTATGTCCTGATAAGCTCAATAAATCAATGTTGTCATTTTGAACATCAACTTCAATTTTTCCTAACGCTTGCGTGGCATCTGTGTGAAAAAGAATACCATGTTTTCGGGCCAATTCTCCCATTTCTTTAATGGATTGAATCGTGCCAATTTCATTATTGGCATACATGATTGATATCAAAAACGTATCGGGTCTGATGGCATTTTCAAGTTGTTCAATCGTTAAAAAACCAGTAGCATCAGGTTTTAAATAAGTGATTTCAGCTCCTAATTTTTCAAGATGATTACAGACATCCAAAACCGCCTTGTGTTCGGTTTGAGAGGTAATGATATGTTTTTTGTCTGGGAAATTTATTTCAAATAAACCCTTAATTGCCAGATTATTGGCTTCCGTTGCTCCACTGGTAAAGACGATTTCTTTTGATTGAGTATTTATTAAATTAGCAACCTGTTCACGGGCATTTTCAACGGCTTCTTGGGCTGTCCAACCAAATAAATGCGAGCGTGAGGCAGCGTTTCCAAAAGTTTCCGAAAAAAATGGCAACATTTTTTCTAATACTCGTTTATCAACGGGCGTTGTAGCATTATAATCAAGATAAATGGGTAATTTCATACAGGTATGATAGATTAAAGTATGATAGTTTTCCAACCTGTCTGTTTTTCGTGACAGGTTGGAAGACTATTCTACTTAAAAAACAAAAAAAGTGGAGTAAACGTTTGTTTACCCCACTTCAAAATATCATTAATTTAAAGTTTATTTTCCGCCAAACAATCCACCAAGAAGACCACCTAAACCGCCACCACCTTGTTGCCCACCACCCATGAATTTACCAGCGATATTCATCACATCATTCATATCCACTTTTCCATCTGCCATCACGCCCATAATATCGCTCATATTAAAAGCAGAATTATTTGGGTCATTTGTTTGAGAAATCATTGAACCCATAACACCAGGAAGTACTTGTGATACGATTCCAGCAGCAGCACTATTACCCATGCCGAATTTTGTCATTAAACCACTGATTGCTTGTTGAGCAATACCCGCTACGATTGGATTTGACATTAATCCACCAGCTGATGTACCCGATTGACCACCAAGTAATCCCGCTAATCCAGCCATTCCACCTTGTCCGCCTTGTGCTTGTTGTTGCATTCCGCCCGTAATTGCTCCTAAAATCGTTTGCATCGCATCGTTGTTATGTTCGTTAGGTATGGCGGGATTATTAACGATTGCCTCTTGAGAATGGTCTTGAATCAGACCCATTAGTTGTTCTAACATTTTTGTTTTTTTTAATGTGATTATTTTTCAATATTATTACAATTATAGATAGACTTTTTCTAATTTCAAGAATTATTCTAACGTTTATTTTAAATTGCGTGTTTATGACAACTAAAACCACCTTTGAGTCACAAATTCAGGAAAATATTTCTTTAAAAGAGCAAATAAATTTTTTAACAGCCGATTTATTGTATCCTTCTGAATCTGACGAGAAAATTGTATATTTTGAAATGGAACTTTCGACGGCAGGAAACTTGTCATTGGCGAATTTTAGGATGTTCAACGGAATTCCTCCCGAGGTAACAATTCAAGAAATTGATTTTGAAAAATTCTTTGCGCCCCTGATTAAAATAGAAGATTGGTTTGGCGATGATGAGAAAAAATGGGCGGAGGATAGCCTAAAGTTGAAACAATTACTTTCGGATAAATTAAAAGAAATAAAAATTTTTAAGGTGGGCGAGATACAAATTGATGTTTACCTTTTTGGAAAAGCAGAAAAATGCAAATGGACAGGATTAAAAACCAAAATCATCGAGACTTAATCCGTAATCTGCGTTCCATTTGTACAAAAAAAGAGCGATTCAAATGAACCGCTCTAATTTTCTATTTTATTGATGCTGTAACTGCTTTGAACGCCTCTGGGTTGTTCATTGCTAAATCAGCTAATACTTTTCTATTCAACTCAATACCTTTTGCATGAACCTTACCCATAAATACTGAGTAAGACATTCCTTCCTGACGTGCCGCAGCGTTGATACGCTGAATCCACAATGAGCGGAAGTCTCTTTTCTTAACCTTACGGTCACGGTAAGCATATTGAAGACCTTTTTCAATCTTATTTTTTGCTACTGTCCATACGTTTTTACCTCTTCCGTAAAAACCTTTGGCTAATTTGATGATTTTTTTACGTCTTGCTCTTGACGCTACGTGATTGACGCTACGTGGCATAATTTTGTTTGTTTTTTGAAATTTGGCGGTAAATGTTTACACTTAATGGGCCAATCTTCTGGTTGAACAATAACTAAAATTAGGGATTATGGATTTGGGTTAAGGATTAGTTGAAAACTATATTCCTTTCCTTACATCTTAACACCTAAAAGGTACTGATAAATTTGAATTAGATGTTCTTTTCAAAACTGATACCTAAAACCTACTACCTCATACCTCAAAACAGATATTACATAACTAACATTAAAGTTACTCTGTTCATATCTGCTGAACTTACTAACGTTGCGTGAACTAAGTTACGCTTACGTTTCGTAGATTTTTTAGTAAGAATGTGGCTATGGTAAGCGTGTTTACGCTTGATTTTGCCGGTTCCTGTAACCTTGAAGCGTTTTTTAGCTCCAGATTTGGTTTTAATTTTTGGCATTTCTGTTAAATGTTTAAAAAATGAAAAGTATTGATTTTATAAAATAGAGTGCAAAGATACGGAAAATACAAATACAAAATTAAAAATACTCTTCAAAACGTTCGTAAAGCGTAGTAATGTAATTTCTATTGCCATTTGGGTTTCGTAAACTCTTGGTAAATTCATACCAATATCCATCGCCAATTGAGATAAATTTACCCAATGTTTGTGGCTCTTTTTTAGTAGCTTTGTCGGTTAAAAATTCACCAATAAATACCTGTCCCAACAAATCACTGGCTTCTTCCCAAGGCAAACTTCTGCTTGTTTTCTCGCCATTTATTTCGGTGAAAGCCTCCACTTTTCTATCGGTATAATGAAGTATTAATTCAAAAATAGAAATTTTATTATTTGACCCTAAGTTTTTGAAAATCAGTTTGAAAGGACTTTCTTTTCCATACGTTTCATAAACGGTTTGCGCCAATTCTTGCAACAGATATTCCCATTCTTCTTGATTTTGGGGATTTCCGAAAGGTTGTTCATTAATGGATAATTCCAGAAAATTTTGTTCTTCCTTTAATCCTTTTTTATTGGATTTTTCGGGTGTGAAAGCCAATAATTTCAAAATAGGTTGTTTCCAAGCATTGGAGATTTCGCCCGCCCATGCAAGGTCTTCTTCCCCATTAAAACCTTCTTCCAAAATTTCTTCGTCCGTCAACTCATCTCTGTAAGTATAGGCGATTTCAAATTTTGTATCAATAAAATCCTTCTTAAAATCGAATGTGAGTAATATTTGATGTGAAAACGGTGGAGGTAAAATGTCCGACGTTTCAAATTTTATTTCTAAATGTTTAAGTTCTTCTAATTTCATACTACATAATTTATTGTTCTCTGAATCAATTGTAGGACAAAGATACTAAGCCTTTTACCGATTGAAGTTGTTTGGGACTTATTGAAGAATAGTTTTTCAAAAAAAAGTGTAAATTTGGAAAATTTAATCCATGTAAACTTGATTTATCCCTATTAAGAAAATGAAAAAAACATTAGTAGTTTTAACAGGAGCGGGTATTTCTGCCGAAAGTGGGGTTGCTACCTTCCGGGATTCAAATGGACTATGGGAAAATCATTCTATTGAAGACGTTGCTACGCCACAAGGTTGGGCCAAAAATCCCAAATTGGTTCAGCGTTTTTATAATGCAAGACGTCAGCAATTGCCCACGGTTGTACCCAACGAAGGACATAAAATTTTGGCTAAATTGGAAAAATACTTCAATGTCAAAATCGTTACCCAAAACGTAGATGATTTGCATGAACGTGGAGGGTCATTAAATGTGCTTCATTTGCACGGGCAACTCACCCAAGCCAGAGGCTCACAGGATAAGGATAAAATTTACGACATTGGTTATAATTCTATCGAAATGGGAGATTTGGCTGAAGATGGTACGCAAATGCGACCACATATTGTGTGGTTTGGGGAGGATGTTCCCGAAATAATAAATGCAGTAGAATTAGCCGCTGAGGCGGATATTTTTGTGGTTGTAGGCACTTCAATGCAAGTTTATCCCGCAGCAAGTTTAGTGAATTATGTGGGTATAAAAGTACCTATTTATATCATTGACCCCAAAAAACCTGATATTGAGTTAACTGAAAATATGAGTTATATTCAAGCGGGCGGGGGAGAAGGTTTGCAACAATTATTTGAAATTTTAACTGAGAATTTTAAATCTTAACTACTATGACTGTTTCAGTTTTAAATCGTGCCGACAATTCTATCAATCTTTATGACAGAGAGATTGATGACGATGAATTCTTTGAATTATGCCAAAGAAACCCTGAACACAAATTTGAAAAAAATCTGACGGAACAATAGTTATTATGCCAAATACGGGAGAGAAAACAGCAAAAAGAAATTCCAAAATTAATCTAAAATTATCTTTGTGGGAAGAAGAAAACGGTGGAAATGTTTTTGATTCTTCAACCGCCTTCATTTTTCCGAATGGGGCAAGTCGTTCTCCTGATGCGGCATGGGTGAGTGATGAACTTTGGAATACTTTGAGTGACACTGAACAAGATAAATTTCCAAAAATCAGTCCTGAATTTGTGATTGAATTGATGTCTCCGAGTGATAAAATGAAAGACGCAAAAATGAAAATGTTGGAATATATTGATAACGGTGTTCAATTGGCGTGGTTAATAAATTCAAGCGAAGAAGAAGTTCATATCTTCCGAGCTGATGGCACAATTTCAAAGGTTAATGGTTTTGATAATACCTTGTCGGGAGAAGCAATTTTGAAGGATTCTGAGTTCAAATTGAATCTATTACGATAATAACAAGTTATCTCTCTAAATATAATTTATGAAAAACTTCACATCCAGCAACCCTACAAAACTACTTTTTGGAAAAGGTGTTGTTTCAAAATTAGGGTCATTCTCTAAAAAATTAGGCTCGAAAGCGGTTATCATGATTGGTAAAGGCTCGGTAAAACATAATGGAATTTTGGATGCGGTTACCGAACAGTTAACATCCGTTGGAACTGAATTTGTCTTGTTTGAGGGCATTAAATCTAATCCAATTTTTCAAGATGTTGATGCCTGCATTAGCATTGCTCGTGAATTTCAAGCCGATCAAATTATTGCCATTGGGGGAGGTTCAGTCATTGATTCTGCCAAAGCGGTTGCCGTCGGTTTTTTCCATGATGGAACCGTTTGGGATATTTGTTCGAGTGGAATTAAGGCCAAAGAAGCATTACCAATTTTATGTGTTCTGACCTTAGCGGCTACTGGCACGGAAATGAACATGTTTTCTGTAATTCAGAATGATGAAACGGGTCAAAAATTGGGTTGGGGTAGTGATTTAGTGTATCCAAAAGTATCATTTCTTGATCCTGAGTTTACATTTTCTGTTCCTAAAACCTATACTTCTTACGGCGTTTCAGATTTAATTGCGCATACATTTGAACAATATTTTGAACCAACCTCTTCTCCACTTTCTGACCATTTAGCTACGGATATTATCAAATTAGCTTTTGAATACGGAAAGCAAGTAATTGATAATCCAAATGATTATGAAGCTCGTTCCAATATTTTATGGTTGGCAACTGTCGCTTTAAATGGCTCATTATCAGCGGGTAAACAAGGCGGTGACTGGGGCGTTCACGGTTTTGAGCATTCGTTGAGTGTATTGTACGACATTCCACACGGTGCGGGACTTTCCATTATTTATCCTGCGTGGATGAAAACTTATTTTTCAGAAATAGAATCAAAATTAGATTTCATGGCTCAACGGGTTTTGGGAGAAAGCAAAAAGGCTCAAGATTTTATTGATGCATATGAAGCGTTTTCTAAAAGTATTGATTCGCCAACTCATTTATCACAAGTTGATATTAAATCAGACCAAGAAAGTAGAATTGTTGAAAATCTCGTGGCAAATAAAGTTTCAGGGGCTTTCTTTCAACAGAATGAAGAAACATATCACAAGATGTTGGGTTTAATGTGGTAAGTAAGTCTGTGCGACTAAGTCGTTTAGTCAAAATAGTATTACGAAAAATCAAAATTTAGTATTAAAAATTATTAAAATATGAATTATTGGCTCGTAAAATCAGAACCATTCAAATATTCTTGGGATGATTTAGTAAATCAGGGCATCGGCGTTTGGGATGGTGTACGCAATTATCAGGCACGTAACAATTTGAAAGCCATGCAATTAGGTGATTTGGTTTTCTTCTATCATTCAAATGAGGGCTTAGAAATTGTTGGGTTAGCTAAGGTTGTAAAAGAATTTTACCAAGACCCCACCACTGAAGATAATCGTTGGGTGGTGGTTGAATTAGCACCCGTTGAAAAGTTGCCAAAATCAGTTACGCTCAAACAAATTAAAGCCGATGAAAGATTGCAAAATATCGGTTTAATTAAACAAATGAGACTTTCGGTTACAGCTATTCGTCCAGAAGAATTTGATATGATTCTTGGTTTAGCGCACGACTAATTAGGGGTTGGGATTGAGTTAATAAAGCCATGCCTTGATTATTTAAAATTGAAATAATGTTGAAATAAATCTGAAACTTAAAAATTATGAATTTTGGAAAAAGGCAACATTTAGGGATTAAAATAAAAAGTCGTGTCAAGCGTTTTAAATCTAATATTTTCAAAATTATTAACCATCAATATCCATGAAAACTATAATTAATCGCACCGTATTAATCTTTATGCTGGCGATAATGAGTCAATTTTCTCAGGCTCAAAGTGTTAAACGTGTCGAAATTCCAGTATCTTCAAATAGCACTGAAGTTTTTACCATTCCGCTTAACCAACAAGGAGTTATTGTTTTAAATCAAATTAATAAAACGAATTATACGCTTACAAGATACGATACAAATCTTGACCGACTTTGGATGGTGAACGGTACGATGGATGCCAGTTTAGACTATGTAAAACATTCGTACGACGGCAAAAATTTGTATTTACTTTTCAGTAGATATAGAAGTAACGTGTATGAAGTGGTGAAAGTAAATATTGGTCCTGGGTTCATTGAAAAATATCAAATCATGTCGGTTGATAGAATGGAAGTATCTGATTTTCAGGCCTTAAATTCTTCGGTTTTTATTGGTGGTGTAGTTAATTCACAACCTGTAATTCTATTTACTAATTTGAATGAACGCAAAACTAAAGTACTTCCGAGTGCTTTGAAAAATCAAGCTGAGATTCAATCGATGGAATTAGATACCACTTCAGAAATTCTGAATGTTACCTACGCAGTAGGTACGAAAGGGAAAAATTATCAATTGGTTTTGAAGTCGTTTGATGATAATGGAAAGCAGATTTCTCAAGTTGCCATGGACCCTGACAATGAATTTGCGATGATGAATGGACGCTTAAATTTAGTATCGGATTCAACTGAAGTTATGTTTGGAACGTATGGTCACAAAAATTCAATTGGCTCTTCTCGTGGACCTACTTCGCAAGGGATTTATTTTTCTAAATTAACCGATAATGAAGTTACGGATGTGAAATTTCATAGTTTTACGGAATTTAAAAATTTCTTTAATTTCATGCCCGACAGACAGCGTGAAAGACAAGAGAAAAAAATTCAAGATAAAAAGGATAAAGGGGGAGATTTGCGTTTAGATTATCGTCTTTTAGTGCATGATATTATTAAAAAAGATGGCAATTATATTATGGTTGCTGAGGCATTTTATGCAGATTATCGTTATAATAATTATAATCCTTACGGAATGAATAACGGCATGAATAGTTGGAGCAGCTTTGGAAGTCCGTACAGTTCTTTTTATAATCCTTATCGTTGGGGATACGGTAATTATGGATTGTACTCTCCTTTCAGTTCTTATTATTCACCCTGGGGTTGGGGCAATCGTAACTACAATAATTCACAGACTTTTGATGGTTGGGTTTATACACACGCAGTGGTTGCGGCATTTGATGAAAAGGGAAATCTTTTGTGGGACAATAGCATTGAACTGAAAGATGTAAAAGAGCAAAAATTAACTGAAAAAGTAAAAGCATCAATTAAAGGAGATGAAATTGTACTTTCTTACAGTAATAAAGGTCAAATTTTTACGAAAATTATTCAAGCCGAAAAGGTGTTGGAAGATACCCAAAAGAAACCGATTGATACGCAATTAGAGGGTGATAAAGTTAAACAAACGACTTCTGATAACATTGATTTTTGGTACAATAATTATTTCTTAGCTTCTGGTTATCAAAAGATTAGTAATGATCAAGAAGGTGGAAAACGTAGTGTTTATTATTTGAATAAGGTTTCGTTTTAAGGAAATGATTTTTACGTAAAAAGCGCTAAAATTAATTATTTTAGCGCTTTTTTAATGCCATTCCCTTCAATAATTTCCCCAATAATGCCCCATGATTTTCAACTAATTCTGAAGCATTTTTTAGCGCTTTTTCCAAATTCATTGGTTCATTCAAAATGGAAGAGGCGAACAAAATTCCTTCCTGCGGAATAATACTATCAACATCTTGTAACGTTCCACAAACTAAAATTACGGGTGTTTGAGTCATTTTAGCCTGTAAAACCAATTGAGAAATTAGTTTCCCTTGCCACGTTTGACAATCAATTTTTCCTTCCCCCGTAATGAGGATATCGGCATTTTTTAATTTATTTTCGACTTGATTTACCCCTAAAATCCATTCCCCTGCCGATTTTATTTCAGCGTTTAAAAAGCAAACTGCACCGCCCCCAATTCCACCGCCCGCACCACTGCCAGCCACGGTTTGCAAATCTACCTTAAATTCCTCTTTTATAAGTTCATTGATGCTTTTTAAACCAAAATCCAATATTTCAACGGCTTTTTCATCCGCTCCTTTTTGGGGTGAAAAGACGTAAGCAGCGCCATCTTTTCCGTAAAAAGGATTCGTTACGTCAGTGGCTACAATAATTTTTGTGTGTGATAATTTGGCGTGTTTATGATTAGAATTGATCGTAAAAATTTCACCCAAATTTTTACCGATTGGTTCAAGATTTGCCTCATTTTTATCTAAAAATTCATAGCCTAAAGCGGAAGCCATTCCGACTCCTGCATCGTTGGTGGCACTTCCTCCAACGGTCAGTATAATTTCTTTAGCTCCTTTTTCGAGGGCATTTTTGATTAGTTCACCCGTTCCAAAAGTGTTGGTAATGAGACAATTGCGTTCGTTTTGTGTTAATAATTCAATTCCTGAAGCCCTTGCCATTTCAATAATGGCCGTTTTTTTTTCTTCTATCCAAAGATAAGTGGCCTTAATTTTTCGAGACAATGGGTCATGTACTTCACAATTTATAAGTTCTCCACCCCAAACCGATTGTAATGTTTCCAGTGTGCCTTCTCCACCATCCGCCAAAGGCAAAATTTCGATTTCTGCGTTGGAGAAGGTGCGTAAAATTCCTCGCTTCAAACCATCACAGACCGCTTTTGCGGTGAGTGAATCTTTGAATTTGTCAGTTGCAATTAAGATTTTCATGTAAATAATTTAGAATTTTCTTTGGAATAAAATTACTCATTTGAAATTTAATGTTTTTACTTTTGTGTTCAGAAATTAATATTTTCATGCAAAACGAAACAATACAGCTCCAAACACCCCAGAATTGGAAAGAATATCAATTAATAGATTCGGGAGGATTTGAGAAATTAGAAAAATTTGGTAAATATATTCTTCGTCGTCCAGAACCACAGGCGGCTTGGGATAAATCTATGCCCGACTCGGAGTGGGAACGAACCGCTCATGCTACTTTCAAAAAGGAAAAAGGTTCGCAAGAAAAAGGGGAGTGGATTTTGAAAAAAGGGATGGAAGACCGTTGGTTCATGAATTATAAAACGGATGATTTAGACCTTAATTTCAAATTGGCTTTATCGTCTTTCAAACACGTTGGGATTTTTCCAGAACAAGCTTCTAATTGGGATTATATTCAACAAAAAGTTAAGAAATTGCCTTTCGGAAAACCAAAAATTCTTAACCTTTTTGCCTACACAGGGGGTGCATCATTAGCAGCCAAGCAAGCAGGCGCAGATATTACTCACGTAGATTCGATAAAACAGGTTATTTCATGGTCACGGGAAAATATGGAAGCCAGTGCTTTGGATAATATTCGTTGGGTAGTGGAAGATGCCTTGAAATTTGTAAAAAGAGAAGCAAAAAGAGGAAATATTTATAATGGAATAATTCTGGACCCACCTGCTTACGGTCGTGGACCCGATGGCGAAAGATGGATTCTGGAAGAACAAATCAATGAATTACTGAAAACAGTCGAGCAGATTTTGGATAAAGAAAACTACTTTCTCATTTTAAATATGTATTCCTTGGGCTTCTCTTCCTTAATTGTTGAAAATTTGGTAAAATGTTCTTTCCCTCAATCGTTAAATCACGAATTTGGCGAGTTATATTTGAATGATAGTTTCGATAAAAAGTTGCCGTTGGGCGTTTATTACCGTTTTGCCAGTGTATAAAAAAAGCACATCGTTTGGGATGTGCTAATGTTTTACTTAGGTTAATTGGCTAAAACTTCCATAGCCTTTAACACAATAAGGAAAATTACGAAATAGTAAACTTTTTTCATCTGTGGTTGGTATTTGAGGGTGGTTAATATTCTGACACAAAGCTACTTAGTTTTTTTATTTAATGAAAAAAAGATGGCAAATTTTTGTATTTTTTTTCTAAAACTGACAATTATCAATATCTGCCTCAAAAAATAGTAATTTCATGGTTAAATAAACGCAGGAATGCCATTTTTATGTAGTTTTTCAATGTTTTTTTCATGACAAAAATCAAGTATATCCATCAAAATTGTTGCGAACTTTGTAATTTTGAACCATGAATAAACATTTGCTTATATTTTTTCAAATAGCCACTTGCCTGTATTTTTTTAGTTCATGTATTTCTGAATCAAAAAAAGGTTTGTTGATTCCGCCTGTGCCAGAAGTAAATGAAATTGCCCGAAGGCAAGCGGCCATTGCCTTTTTGTCGGATGCCATAGATGCTTCTCCTAACAGTTCCGAAAATTATTATAAAAGAGCCATTTTATATCTTGAAAATGGAAAAACCAATGAGGCGCTGGAGGATATTAATAATGCAATAAGTATAAAACCCAATGTTGGTAACTATTTTCAAGCAAAAGCACTTATTTTAAGAGATTCGCAACAGGCTCAATTGGCCTTGGAAGCAGCCTCAAAAGCCGAAGTATTAGATGCAGAATCTCCAGAACTTTATACACTTTTAGGTGATTTATACCAACAATTAGGACAATACGAAAAGTCAAAAGCTTACCTCAGAAAAGCACTCCAAATATCTCCTAATAACGGTGAAACATACTTTTATCAAGGAGAAATATCCGCAAAAATGGCTGATACTGTTACGGCTTTGGTATTATATCAGCAGGCTTTGAGTCTGAAACCAAGTTTTTTGCCCGCTTATTTGAAATTAATTCAGGTGCATACCAACTTAAAACAGTATGATTTGGCCTTGCTTTACAGTAGCGAAGCCATAAAATACCACCCCAAAAGTGCTTCTCTTTATTTTCAACGAGGAAATACTTATCAAAGAGCTTGGAAGATGGATAGTGCTGTTATGTGTTATAATCGAGCCATTGCATTGGATACAAATTTGGTTCAAGCAAGTTTTAGCACGGGTATTATTTACTTTAAAACTCGGGCGTATCGATTGGCTTTACCTTTTTTTGAGAGAACGCTAAAACATAATCCTAAATACCCAGATGCTAAATTTTTCGTGGCACAATGTTTGGAATATACTGGTGAATATGTGAAAGCTGAGGAATTATATAACCAGATGTTAGTGGAAAATAATCAGGATTATAAAGCCTTGGGGGGTATTACAAGAGTTCAGCGAAAAGAAATTTACGGCGACTATATTCCGAATGAAGATTTGAAATATGATACCACTTCATTTCCAAAATTTGAAATGCCTAAGCGGTCAATTATTGATACTAATTCAGTAAGACCCATGTTGCCGAAAGGAATAAATTAAGAAAATGAACTTTAAAATTAAAATTATACGGAGAATTTGAACTGAAAAGTTATTTGTAAGGCTTTGAATTTCAAGCAGTAAACCTCCATAAACACAAACAAAATGATTAAAATTAAATTACCAGACGGTAGTGTCAGAGAGTATGCTCAGGGAACAACTGGGATGGACATTGCTCTCAGTATTTCGGAAGGATTAGCCCGAAATGTATTAGCTGCAAAAGTAAATGGCAAAGTTGTGGATGCTTCAACGCCAATTAATGAGGATTCTGATTTTCAACTACTTACTTGGAATGATACTGACGGAAAGGCAACTTTTTGGCACTCATCTGCTCACCTTTTAGCCGAGGCGATTGAGTCGCTTTATCCAGGAACAAAATTTGGAATTGGGCCAGCGATTGAAACGGGTTTTTATTATGACATTGACATGGGCGAAAAAATGCTCGGACAAGAAGATTTTAAAAAGATTGAAGACAAAGTCTTGGAATTAGCTCGTCAAAAGAATTCATATCAACGTTCGGCCGTTTCAAAAGCGGATGCGATTGCTTATTTCACCGATAAAGGGGATGAATATAAATTAGAATTGTTGGAAGGTCTGGAAGATGGTTCTATTACTTTTTATCGACAAGGAAATTTTACTGATTTATGTCGTGGACCGCACATTCCAAATACTGGATTTGTAAAGGCCGTCAAATTAATGAGTGTTGCAGGAGCTTATTGGCGTGGAGATATTTCACGCAAACAGATGACTCGTGTTTATGCCGTTACTTTTCCAAAACTGAAGGAATTAGAAGAATATTTAGTGCTTTTAGAGGAAGCAAAACGCCGTGACCACCGTAAATTGGGTAAGGAATTAGAATTATTTGCTTTCTCTGAAAAAGTGGGAATGGGTTTACCATTGTGGTTGCCTAAAGGTGCCATGTTGCGTGAACGCTTAGAAAGTTTCTTACGTAGAGCGCAGGTTCGAGCGGGATATTTACCCGTGATTACACCGCATATTGCCTCAAAAGAACTATACGTTACTTCTGGTCATTACGCAAAATATGGTGCCGATTCATTTCAACCAATTCGTACGCCAGATGAAGGAGAAGAGTTTTTCCTGAAACCAATGAATTGTCCGCATCACTGCGAAATTTACAAGACTAAGCCACGTAGTTACCGTGATTTGCCTTTAAGATTGGCAGAATTTGGAACCGTTTATCGTTACGAACAATCGGGAGAATTACACGGTTTGACTCGTGTACGTGGATTTACGCAGGATGATGCGCATATTTTCTGTCGTCCCGACCAAGTGGAGGATGAATTTATGAAAGTAATTGATTTGGTAATTTATGTTTTCAAGGCATTAGGATTTGATAATTATTCGGCCCAAATATCGCTTCGTGATCCAGAAAATAAAGAAAAATATATTGGTAAAGATGAAGATTGGGATAAAGCGGAGGCATCAATTATTAAATCGGCGGCGGCAAAAGGCTTACCAACGGTAGTAGAATTGGGCGAGGCAGCATTTTATGGGCCTAAGTTAGATTTTATGGTGAAAGATGCACTGGGTAGAAAATGGCAATTAGGTACTATCCAAGTTGATTATCAATTACCTCAACGTTTTGAATTAGAATATACTGGTTCTGATAATCAAAAACACTGTCCCGTAATGATTCATAGGGCGCCATTTGGGTCGTTGGAGCGTTTTATTGCAATTTTAATTGAAAATACGGCGGGGAATTTTCCTTTGTGGCTTTCCCCTGAACAATTGGCAGTTTTGCCAATTTCTGAGAAATACGAAGACTATGCCAATGAAGTGTTTTTAAGATTGCAAGAACAAGATTTAAGAGGATATATTGACCATAGAGACGAAAAAATTGGTCGTAAAATTCGTGATGCAGAAATTAATAAATTGCCATTCATGCTGATTGTGGGCGAAAAAGAATCTGAACAAGGAATGGTTTCGGTTCGTAAGAAGGGGGAAGGCGATTTAGGAATGATGACCATTGAAGAATTTACGAAGATTGCTAACGAAGAAATAAACAAAAATATAGTAAAATTTTGAGGCATTTAAGTTTTAAGAATTGCAATTTTTAGCAATTCTTAAAACTTAAAAATATTACGTTTGAAAATGCTTGTTTTTTTTGTTTTTTGTATTAGATTTCGATAGAAAATTTAAAAAAAGCTGAAATTGTAACTTTTTTGAGTAATTTGCAGTTCATTAAATAGTAATATTAGGGAAACCTATAAATGTAAATATTTTAAAACCAATCATTTAGCGAATATGGCGTTACGCCCCAACAACAATTTTAGAAATAATCGTAGAGAAGAAGAACCTTACAGAATCAATAATCTCATTAAAGGCGTGCTGGAAGTGCGTTTAGTCGGAGAAAATGTTGAACAAGGTACAATGGATTTCAAAAAAGCCCTTGAAATTGCACAAGGTCAAGGTTTAGACTTAGTTGAAATCTCTCCAAAAGCCGTTCCACCCGTTTGCCGGGTTACGGATTATGCAAAGTTCAAATACGAAAAAAAGAAAAAGAAAAAAGAAATTAAAGCCAATGCTGCTAAAACAGTTTTGAAAGAAATTCGTTTCGGTCCAAATACAGATGATCACGACTTTAATTTTAAACTGAAGCACGCAATTAATTTCTTGAAAGAAGGAGCTAAAGTGAAGGCTTATGTTCATTTTGTGGGTCGTTCAATTGTTTTTAAAGAAAGAGGAGAAATTTTATTATTAAATTTTGCCAAAGGCTTAGAGGAGTTTGGAAAGGCAGACGAAATGCCACGATTAGAAGGAAAAAGAATGTCAATTATGTTTTCTCCTAAAGAAAAGAAAAAATAGTCATTTATATTTAGTAATATTCCCTTTCAATCCTCACAAAAGGAGGGAAGGGAATTTTTTTTTGTTACGGTTTCCACTTTTGCTAAAATTCTTATGAAAAAATACATACTTCTATCCATTTTGACAATTATTTTTTTTCATAATTATGGACAAAACCCTTCCTCTTTGAAGTGGTCCCAGATACAAACAAAACATTTTAGACTTATTTTTCCAGCCCAAATTTCTTTAACCGCCAATCGGACGGCCAATGTGTTGGAGACTGTCTATCAACCAGTTAGTAAAAGTTTACGACATCAACCTCGTCCAATTTCTATCATTTTACAAAATCAAACCAGCGAATCCAATGGTTTTGTATCCCTGTTGCCACGCCGTTCTGAATTCTTTACTACACCTCCGCAAGATTATACACTATTGGGGAATAATAATTGGTTAGATTTATTGGCAGTTCATGAGTTTAGACACGTTGTGCAATACGATAAAGCAATAACTGGAGCGACAAAATTGGTGTATAATTTACTGGGAAATAATGGCTTTGCAGCAACCACTTCATTAACGGTTCCAAATTGGTTTTGGGAAGGCGATGCTGTAGGAATGGAATCGTCATTGACTGCTTCGGGTCGAGGAAGAATTCCAAGTTTTGATATGGCTTTACGTACTCAATTACTCACGAAAGAATCTTATTCGTATTCAAAAGCGGTTTGTTTGTCCTACAAAGATTTTATTCCTAATCATTACGTAAGTGGATATTTTATGACTACTTATCTCAAAAATAAGTACGGAGTCGATGCTTGGGATAAAATATTAGAAGGAACTTACAAAATGCCTTTTTATCCTTTTTCTTTTTCAAATAATATTAAAAGGATTACAGGTTTAAAAACAGAACAGCTTTATAGTCAGGCCTTTAAAGATATTTCGGAGCAGTGGAAAAATCAAATTGCAGAAATAATTGAAACACCAGTCGAAACTTATAAAACGACTAATAATAAATATTTTACAAATTATGAATATCCACAAATGTTGCCCGATGGAAGAGTTTTGGCCTTAAAATCTGGTCTTTCTGATATTCAACAATTGGTGATTTTAGATGAAATTCAAGCAGAAGAAAAGGTTTTGCAATTGGGTATTTTTAATGACGCAAAAATGCTTTCCGTTGCTGGAACAAAAGTGGTTTGGTCTGAATTTAATTACGATGCTCGTTGGACAGAAAGAGACTATTCAGTTATAAAACTTTATGACTTTAACACGGGTAAAACCAAAAGTATTACTCATAAATCTAAGTTAACTTCACCGTCGTTGTCACCCGATGGAACAAAAATTTGTGCGATTGAAAATGCAGTTGAAAATAAATGT
>NZ_CBABQS010000033.1:0-45166 GCF_964672035.1 Arcicella sp. | reverse complement strand
CATTGACAAAAAAGAAGTCTTTCTTGAAAGGGGTTGTAAAAACAGAAGTTGAGAAAACACCAATTGAAGGCGTTTTGGTAACTTTTAAAAATGATTGTGATCATACAACCCAACAAGTAATGACGGGTCTAGACGGAGTTTATGCCTTCGATATGACCGATGGTTGTGATTATACGTTAGAAGTTTCAAAAGATGGTTACGGAACCAACGTAAATAAAATCAAGAAAGTAAAGAAAGGCAAAGCGAAAGAAATCTCCTTGGGATTAGGGCTTTTCAAAGAAGGCGATTTGATTACAATGGACAATATTTATTATGATTCAAACAAAGCAGGAATTCGTAAAGATGCAGCTCGTGAATTAGATAAATTAGCCGCCACCTTACAAAAATTCCCTTCCATGGTAATTGAGTTAGGGTCGCACACGGACAGTCGTGGAGAAGCGCAAGACAACATGAATCTTTCGGAAAAAAGAGCGCAAGCAGCCGTTGATTATATTGCTAAAAAGGGAATTGACAAAAGCCGAATGTTGGCAAAAGGATACGGAGAAAGTGATTTAGTAAATACTTGCGTGGACGGTGTAAGTTGTACTGAAGTCGAACATCAAAAAAATCGTAGAACTACGGTGAAGATTATTAAGGTCAGAGCGGAGTAGGAATTGTGGGGTTTGGGGATGTAGGTATTTAAGAATTAGACTTTAGGTTGAACCTCTCAATTTATTTCGGGAGGTTTTTTTTGGTAATAAATTGTCTATACGACTTAGACAGGGCGACCCCATCCGAATTTGGATTACGAAGCGTTGTATCGTATAAGACATAATGCATCGAACTCCTTAATCCCTAAACCCCATAACCCCTAAACCCCAAAATTTCATCCTCAAAAATTACAATTTTACAAGACCAATTTACCAAACAACCCAATCAAAATTGTAAGGAATAAAGAGTTTGTTTAATTTAGGGTATATTTACTCAGCAATGAGTTCTGAGTGACGAGCTATAAGATCATAATGTCTATCTTAAAACTCATTGCTTATTGCTCAAAGCTCATAACTTAAAAATCAACTATGCAAAGATTAACCGTTGCGGGCAGATTAATTATCACCGCCCTTATTATTGGAGCTATTTATTTTGGCTTTAAGATGTTTGGAGGACAAGAAGCCCTCAAAAAATTAGCCCCCGAAACTCAGACAGAAACAAACACTGCCACTTCGGGTGCCGACAACGCCTCGAACACTTCTGAAACAAGCAATTCTGCTTCAGATTCGCAGTCGTCTTCTTCGGCTTCTGACGGTGGACAAAAACCTACTTTCGATTACACGCCTCCTGGCCCTGTGGCTGGAAAATTGAAAGGAGTTGTTGAATTAGGAGCATCTGGTTTTAATTCATTTATCATCAGAATTGATGCCGACAAAAACTGGAAACAAGAAAAAGCTGAATTTGGCAACAGCTTGGTCATGGAAAATATGGCTTCGGATGATGACATCAGAATTGGTTTGAAAAAATATATCGGTGGAATGTTGGATTATGGCGTTAGCGGACGTGATATTCACTTCGTGGTAAGTTCGGGAGCTTTAAAATCTGAAGGAACGCAAAAGATTATTAACGTATTGAAATCTTTGAAATACTTTGTAAACACCGTTACGCCCGAAAAAGAAGGACAATTGGGTTTGAAATGTGTTCAACCTGCCAAGTTTGCTGATAATTCTTTTGTAGCGGATATTGGTTCAGGAAATACAAAAATTTCTTGGAAAGAAGGGACTAAAATTTCTTCGGTAGAAACTTATGGAGCTAAATATTTTCAAAATAATGTTTCGGATGATGTAGTTACCAAAGAAGTGGAGGCAAAAGCAAAGCAAATCCCTTCGGGCAAGCGTGAAACATGTTTTATTATTGGTGGTGTTCCTTTTGAATTAGCCAAAAAAGTGCGTAATGGCAAAGAGCGTTATACCGTTTTAGATGCGCCAACTACCTATAAACTGGATAATGCTAAATCAAAAGCGGGTCTAAATATCTATAAATCTCTCGCAGAATCAACGGGTTGCAAGCAATTTGTGTTTGACTGGGATGCCAATTTTACAATTGGATTTTTGTTGGATTTGCCGTAAGAAGTGATGAATTATAAGTGATGGGTTATGAGTTTACAATCAGATGATTTTCAGACAATTACTGATTAAAATTGGATAACTTATTTAATTCAAAACCTTTATGAATTTTATCAACATAAAAAAGGTAGCAAAGATATTATTCTGTGCTACCTTTTTTATGGTTAATAATCAATATTATTTATACTATATTCCTTTCTTAATCGCCTGATAAATCACTTCATTAATGTTCGTTCGTACATTCAAATCAGATAATTTTGAGTTGTTACGGGTTGGATAAACTCGGTTACAAAGAAATACGTAAACCAATTGATTGTCTGGATCAACCCATGTGTACGTCCCTGTGAAGCCTGAATGCCCAAAACTGTTGGCACTTGCACTGGCAGCAGCACTGATTCCTGCCCGTTTGCGGTCGGGTTTATCAAAACCTACGCCTCTTCTACTATTCACTTCCGTAGGAAATGGATAAGCCGTCCATTCGTTCAACGTGCTTTCGTTAATATATCTCTTTCCTCCGTAAAACCCTTTTTGAAGGTACATTTGCATTAATTTTGCCAAATCTTGAGCCGTTCCAAAAAGTCCAGCGTGTCCAGAAATTCCGCCTAACATTGAAGCACCTTCATCATGCACTCGCCCGTGTATGAGCGTTTTGCGGTATAAAGAATCGTATTCTGTCGGAATAATTTTTGATAATGAAAATCTTTCTCTTGGCAAGAAACCTAAGCTATTTGCTCCCAAAGGCTTATAAAAAGTATCATTCAAAAATGTTGGAAAATCTTTCCCCGTTAGACGTGGAATAATTTGTGGATATAAATAATACGATAAATCTGAATACACATATTCTTTCTTCTCACGCAAAGGTGAATCTTCAATGGCTTTAAAAAGTGTTTGGTCATAATCTTTATGCAACCATAAATCACCCGCAATTTGAACCGTAAAATTGGTCGAAGGTTTATAGGCAAATGTATTGGGTTTCCAAATTGTAGGGTCTATTACAAGATTTATACATTCTTTCCACAATTGTTTATCCGTTTGAATTGCTTGACAAATTCGTTGTAACGATTTCTTTTTTCTAAATAATTTATCCCAAAACGTAATTACATATTTCTCAGAATACTTCTCTTTGTAAACCTTACTTGCCAACACCATTTTAGTAGAATCAATACAATCCATCCAAAAGGGAATCCACGCTTTTAGCCGTGCCTGATGCGTAAGAATATCTTTATAAACTAAGCCTGCTTTGTTCGATTCCTTCCACGTTGGCATTAATTCCCCCATTGTTTCTTCAAGCGTAAACTTCCCTTCATCTTCCATCTTCATCATAGCTGGAACGGAAGTACTTATTTTGGTAATTGACGCTAAATCATAAAGGTCGGTTGTTAATACTTTTTCGTTTCCTTCATAGGTATGTTTTCCGTAGGCTTTATGCAAAATCACTTTACCATTTTTGGCAACTAAAACGACCGCACCTGGCGTTGCTTTTTGTCTAATTGCCTCATTTACAATAGAATCTATTTTATAATTCAGGAATTTTGTATCAATTCCAACGTTTTCGGCATAATCATATTGAAATCTTTTAATTGGCTGAGTCGTCAAGCCATCATTGTATCTGAATGTCATGTTTACCGTTACTGGCAACTTTCCTTTTGCTCCGATTCCACCAAAAATCAATTCGGCAGTAGCTACGGCTTCGTGCATTTGTGGACTTTCTTGGTACGTAATTGTCAAGGCTTTTGCTTTGTCTAAATTCCCAAATTTGGATAAAGTATAGGCATTTGAGAATAATGAAACTACCGTTTTAGAAGAATTGGCAAATTCGGAAACTAAGCTCTCAATTTTAGGATTGATACTATAATTTTTGGCAGGACGAACCGATTGTCCATTAACTGCCATTAATATCAAATTATAATTTTTCAAAGAATCACGCACTCGTTGAATGGTTGAATCGGCTGAATTTTCATCTAAATTATAATGCTGAACGTCGGTATAATTAGATAAAGCTTTCTGAAAATCAGTAGGTGATTTTGAGCCAAATGTTGGATTTCCAATATTCAAAGAAGCTATCCGCAAAGTATCCAAGTTTTGAAGTGGAAGGATATTTCCGTCATTTTTCAACAGTGTAATCGTTTCCTCCGCAAATTGACGATTTAGCGCTTGAGATTTTATTGGATTCAAATCTTCAATTAAATTACTGATTTTGATGGGTTTATAATTATCCAAACCTGCCCAAGCCTTTGCGGTAAGAATTCTTTTTACTCTCAAATCAATATCAACTTGCGCAATTTCTCCCTTTTCCAACGCAATTTTGATAGCGTTGAAAGCGGCAGGCACATCCAAAAATGTTTCCAAAATATCATTTCCTGCTAAAATTGCTTTTACATTGGCAGTTCCTTCAGGAAAAAACTTTACGGCTCCTTGCATATCCATCGCATCCGTAAAAACTAATCCTTTGAAATTCAAATCTTTACGCAATAAATCAGTAACAATTTTTTGGGATAAAGTAGAGGCTAAATTCTTGGTTGTATCCAAAGACGGAATGCTCAAATGGGCAATCATCACGCCCTGCAAACCATTTTTAATTAATTCACGATAAGGAAATAATTCGAGCGAATCCAGACGATTACGATTATGCAGAATCACGGGTAAATCTGTATGAGAATCCACACCCGTATCGCCATGTCCAGGAAAGTGTTTTGCCGAAGTAATAATTCCTCCTTTTTGCAAACCTCGCATATAAGCAAGGGCCTTTGACGTTACTTTTTCCCGATTTTCTCCGAACGAGCGGAAATTAATAACAGGATTATTTGGATTATTATTGATGTCAACCACAGGCGCATAATTCACGTGTACACCCATGCGTTTACACTGTTGGGCAATTTGCAAACCCATTTCTTCAATCAAATTTTCATTGCCCTGCATGGCTCCCAAAGTCATTTGATAGGGAAAACGAACGGTGCTGTCCAAACGCATCTCCATTCCCCATTCCAAGTCCATCCCAATCATCATCGGCACTTTAGACATAGATTGCAATTTATTGACTAATAAAGCCTGTGGCGTTGGACGATTCCGAAAAAGTACAAATCCACCTACGTGATAATCTCGCACAATTTTATACAAACGTACGGTGTCATATTCATAACTATAATTGCCACGGGGCATCATTAATTGCCCAATTTTTTCATCAATAGATAAAGTATTAAAAACTGAATCTACCCAACGCATATTGGCATTAGGGAAAAGATTATCTGGACTTGGTGCTGTTCGTGTGGTTTGTGAGGACACAGACAAGGGCAGATTTAAGAAAATCAGTAAAAATAATAATAGTTTGCTGATGATTAATTTCTTCATTTGGTATTTTAATTTGTTTGTCTTGCAATTTAGCAAAAAAAATGGCTAACCGTAAGGAAAGCCATTTTTCAAATTATTTACTCATTTACTAACCTTATTCGGGTGCATTAGGCATTACTTTTTGCAAAATAGGCCAAACGCCTGGTTTTGGCACACTTACTCCTTTTGTTGCGCCTCTTTCTTTATTATCTGGACCAAAATAATACAAGGGCCATCCACGATAAGTCAATTGTTTTTTTCCAAAAACATCAATCGTTCCAAACAAGGTTTTATCCACCGCCGAAGGAATATCTTTCAAATCTATGGTTGCAATTGGCCACGTTCCGTCATTACTAAAATCGGATTTTGTATAATTATTTTTATTCTTTTTATCATTCGCAAATCCGTAGAGAGTACGGCCATTTTCATCCACAAAATATTGCGTATCAGCCGTACCTTCTTTATACGTTCCATCGTATAATTTACCATCATTTCCTTTTAATTGGGTGTTGGCTAACAAAATAGAATAAGTAGTTTTGGCAGCTGTCCAAACATTATTCATATTTTCACCTTTTACATCACCTGCAGCTACATCGCCAGAGAAATAATAGAGCGGCCAACCCTTGTAGGCTACTTGTTTTTTGCCATCAGAACGGGTAATTGAGGCAAAATCAGTAGCGGTCAAACCAGCATCTAAACGCAAATTATCTACAGAAAAAATAGGCCAAGAAGTTGTACAACCAGATTCACATAATGATGTTCCCGCTACCTCTTTCGAGAAAAAATACAGTGTTTTTCCGTAGCCATCGGTCAAAATGTTACCCAATGTGGTACTTTTTACCATTAAATCAACGCTTGGTAGCGGGGTAGCATCTTCTTTTTTAGTACAAGCAATACCAATAACTACCCAAAGGCAGAATAACATGAAGCGTTTAGAAAAGTTGTTAATTTTCATTTTTTTAGTAATTTTAAAGGTCCAATAATTTGATTTTGTAGCTTATACGCCTTTTGGCAATTGTAGGTTGCGTAAATCAGTAAAAATAAAACCAAACTTCTCTTAGAAGTTTGGTTTTTTGTTAATTTTAGAACTTCCAACTATTAATAAAAATGAAACATTTATGAATCTCGCAAGCATTAATCCATTGAATTTCAGAATTTTAACGTAAAATATAAATAGTTATTTGATGTTAATAAAATTCCAAGAGTATATCTATTTTTATTGGCAATTAATATTAAGTCTATCAAACCCTCTTCCATTAATTCATGAAAATATGATTGATTATTACAACGATATATTTCCTATTTTTCAAGGCATGATGTGCATGATGCTCGTGTACATCGGTTTGCAAAATTATTTTATTGCAGACAAAGCGTATCGTTTTTATTTCTTTCATATTCTGTGTTGGCTTCTTTATTTTACCATCCGTGAAGCAATGTTTTATGATTTTCAAAGCAATCCTAAGAAGTTATTTGGGGTGAATTTTCTATGGAATTTTCACCGAATAGGATTTCCAATGTTGTCTTATATTTTGTATTACAGTTTTGCAAATCGCCTCTTAGATTTCCCCAAAACAGTTCCAGAAGTCAGTTGGAAGGTAAGATTAACTCAAATAATCTTATTGATTTATCTTGGTTTTATCCTTTTAGTAGCTCTTTTTTTCCCAGATGCTAAAACTCAAAATTGGTATGAAATGCTCCATACACTTGCCAGATTACTTACGGCAGTAGTTTCTATTTACTTCATCGTGATTCTACATAATTCGGTTGATAAATTACGTTGGTTTTTTGTGATAGGCTCTATTTTTATGGTAATATTTGCGCTATTTGCCATGATTTCATCCATGATTTTTTTTCAACTTGATAGTGATCCTGCAGATTTGGCTTTTTGGCAATTGCCAATGTTTAATATGCAATTGGGCGTAATCTTAGAAATTGTTTGTTTGTCTTTGGCGTTAAGTTATAAAACCAAGGTTATTGAAAACCAGAAACTTATTGCCGAACAAAGTTTACAAAAAGAGCGTGAACAACGAGAAATGGATCAATTGAAATTGGCGCTTGAAAAACAAGAATTGAGTCGCCAAATGACCAATCTTCGTATGCGTGCCTTGCGTAGTCAGATGAACCCTCATTTCTTGTTTAATAGTCTCAATGCCATTCAGGAGTGCATTATTACCAATCAGACGGATGCAGCGGTGATGTATTTAGCCAAATTTTCAAGGTTAGTTCGTTTAATTTTGGAGAATTCTGACCAACAAAATATTCCGCTTTCTCGTGAGATTGAAACATTAAGATTGTACCTTGACGTAGAATCTTTACGGTTTACGCACGCTTTCAGATATGATATTCAAGTAAATACTGATATTGACCCGGTGCTGATAAATATTCCACCAATGTTGGTTCAACCTTACGCTGAAAATGCGATATGGCACGGATTATTAAACAAAAAGGGGGAAAGAATTTTAAAAATCACCTTTGAAAATGATGAAGATTCTTTGTTTGTCAATATTGCCGATAATGGCATTGGCAGAAAAAAGTCGGCCGATTTTCAAAGTCCCATGAAAAACGGTAAAACTTCAATGGGCATGAAATTGACAAGTGATAGATTGGAGGTTCTCAACGAAATGAACCCCGACCAAGCCTTCGTAAAAATTGAGGATTTGGTTGATGTGAAGGGAAGACCAACGGGAACTTGTGTAAAATTGACTTTACCAATTTGATTTCCAGCTTATCACAGAACATTTTTAAATCAAACCCGCAGTGGAACTGCTTTTTTTTGTATTTTCGTTTTTATAAAAAATAATAACACTATTCATCATGCTAAAAATCACTAAAAATGCCTTGCTCTTGGCTTCAATGGCTTGTCTAACCCTGACAGTCCAAGCCCAAGACAAAAAAGGAGAGGTAAAAACGCCTCAAACTCCTGCCACACCAGCAAAACCTGCCGAAGTGCCTAAAACAGGGCCAAAACCTTATAAAGAGGTAATTACCGACAAAGCCAAAACATCCAAAGGACTTTTTACGGTGCATAAGGTAGAAGACAAGTACTACTTTGAAATTCCTGATTCTTTGATGGGTCGTGAGATTATGACCATCACCCGTATCACAAAAGCGGCCACAATTCCTGGAGCTTATGGCGGTGAATTATTAAATCGTCAGGTAATTAATTTTGAGAAAGGTCCTGAAAATAAAGTTTTTTTACGGGCTATTCAATACATCAACGTTTCGCCAGATTCTACGGCTCCGATGTACAAAGCTGTAAAAAATTCTAACGTTCAGCCAATCGCACAAGCCTTTGACATTAAGGCATTTAAGAAAGATTCAGCCAGTAAATTATCTTCAACAGTTATTGAGATTACTGATTTTTTCAAAGGCGATAATCAAATAGTTTCTTTATCTCCACAAACGAAATCATCGTATAAAATTACGTCCATTGCAGTCGATCGTTCTTATATTCAAGGAATTAAAACGTTTCCGATAAATACGGAAATTAGAACGGTTAAAACCTTCAATGGTACTCCTCCAACGCCTTCTTTTGGGCCAGCAACGCCAAGTCCGATTCCGTCGGTAAGTGTTCCTGCCATTGCGGTATCAAGTGCGGTTACGATGGAAATAAATACTTCAATGATTCTATTACCAAAAGAGTCTATGAAGCAACGTTATTTTGACCCACGTGTTGGGTATTTTGCAAATGGTTACACTGTTTTTGAAGAAGGTGGACAACGCACTGAAGACCGTACATTTGCCGTTAGATGGCGTTTAGAACCTAAAAATGCTGAAGATGCTGCCAAACAAAAGAAAGGCGAATTGATTGAACCAAAGAAACCAATCGTGTATTATATTGACCCTGCAACGCCCGCAAAATGGAGAAAATATCTAAAATTAGGCGTGGATGATTGGCAAAAAGCTTTTGAAGCCGCTGGTTGGAAAAATGCCATCAGAGGAGAGATTTTAGCGGATAATGACACCACCATTAGTCTGGAAGATGCCCGTTATTCAGCCATTCGTTATTTCGCTTCGGATATTGAAAACGCTTACGGCCCTAACGTAAATGATCCACGTTCAGGCGAGATTTTGGAAAGTCACATTGGTTGGTATCACAACGTAATGAAATTATTGAAAAAATGGTACTTGACCCAAGCAGCGGCCGTTGATCCACGGGCGAGAAAAAACAAATTTGATGATGAATTGATGGGTGATTTAATCCGTTTTGTGTCTTCACACGAAGTTGGACATACGATTGGACTACGCCATAATTTTGGTTCAAGTTCGACCATTCCCGTTGAAAATTTGCGTAATCCAGCTTGGATTGCCGCTCACGGACATACGCCTTCAATCATGGATTATGCTCGTTTTAATTACGTAGCTCAACCAGAAGATGGCGTAAAAGATTTGTATCCAAGAATTGGCGAATACGATGTCTGGGCGGTAAAATGGGCGTATCAAACTCTCGGAGGAGCCACGCCAGAAGACGACCAGAAAACTTTGAACAAGCAGTTTATTACTGAATACGCCAAAAATCCACGAATTTGGTTTGGTACAGAATCCAATCCTTACGACCCACGCACGCAATCGGAATGTTTGGGTGATAATAATATGTTGGCGAGTGATTATGGTATCAAAAACTTAAAAAGAATCTTGCCAAATTTGACGGAATGGACCAAAGAAGAAGCGCAAGATTTTGATATGCTTACAGAAGGTTACGGCGAAATTGTTAATCAATATCGGCGATACATTGGCCACGTTACGAAAAATGTTGGCGGTGTTTATGAAACGCCAAAATCGTCTGACGAACAAGGAGCAGTTTACGAACCAACACCACGTGCTATCCAAAAAGATGCCATTTCATGGTTAAATCGTCAAGTTTTTGAAACGCCAACTTGGTTATTGGATGATAAAATTATGTCAAAAATTCGCCCAGATCAAGGCATTGATGCGATTAGTAGAATACAAGAAGCAACTTTGAATAGTTTATTTACAGTAGACAGGATGCAACGTTTTATTGAAACAAACGCAAAGTTTCCTGCCTCCTATAGTATGGATGAATTATTTACGGACGTGCGTACTTCTATCTGGTCGGAATTACGTACTCATAAAATGATTGATGCTTCACGAAGAAATTTACAAAAGATTTTTGTCGAAAAAATGATTGCGACTTTGAATGCTACTGGCGTTACACCATCAAGTGGTTTTGGAGGAAGAGGTAGCGTTGTTCCTTTAGCTGTTGACCCACGCAAAACAGATATTATTTCCGTAACTCGTGGACATTTATTGACTTTGAAAGATGAAATAAAAAGTGCTTTAACTAAGCCTACGCTTGATAAAATGAGCAAATATCATTTACAAGACTGTCTTTTCAGAATCGAAAAAGCACTTGACCCGAAATAGGCTTTAAGGATTGATTGTTAGGGATTGGTTCTGAAAAGAACCAATCTTTTTTTTTGTTATTTTTGGAAGAAAATAATATTGAATTACAGAAGAAGTTGGGGAATAATTTCATCTGGATGGTTTTATTAATTTTGATATTTACTGGCACATGTTTTTACTGAATTAGGATATTATATTTATACTTCAAATGAACTCATTAATATTAAACACATTTTAAAGTATGGACTTCGGAAAAATCTCTAAACAAGAACTTGAAAAAACTGATTTAAGCCTTATACCAGATAATAATTTCAATGCGAAGGTTTTAAAAAATACTTCAAAAGCACCGCTCATTAAAGTGGGTTGTCCCGTTTGGTCGGTGAAAGAATGGAATGGAAAAATCTATCCCAATAATGCCAAAACGCACGATTTATTGAAATTATATTCCCAACAATTCGATACGATTGAGCTCAACGTAACGCATTACCAAATTCCGAGTGATGAAACCATTGAACGTTGGCTGGAAGAATCGGCGGATGATTTTACTTTTTGTACGAAATTTCCCCAAGTAATTTCGCATGATAAACTGCTATTAAATACCGAAGATTTGACGGATGAATTTTGTCGGCAGATTTTGAAATTAGGAGATAAATTGGGATTACCTTTCCTACAATTAGCGCCCTACTTTACCCCAAAGCAATTACCAATTCTCGAAAAATATCTAAAAAGGTTGCCTGATAAATTGAAAATTTCGGTAGAATTTCGTCATGAAGATTGGTTTAAAAACGAAAATACTTGGCAAGAAACCTTAGCGATGTTACACGAAATGGGACACGCCACCGTCATCACGGATGTAGCGGGCAGGCGAGATGTGGTGCATCAAAGTCTATCCGTTCCAAAAGCCTTTATTCGATGGATTGGCAATGAGCATCCTTCAGATTATCAGCGCATTGATGAATGGGTACAAAGAATAAAAGGTTGGTTGGAAGAAGGGTTACAAGAACTTTGGCTATTTGTACACATCAACGAAAACATAAATTCGCCCGAAATGGCCACTTATTGGATTCAACAACTAAATGACCAATGTGAACTAAAAATCGAAACGCCTAAGTTTCAACCGAAGGTGGAGCAAATGAGTTTGTTTTAATAAAATTAGACGCTTATTACATAAAAAGGACGGCATCGATTTGAGCGATACCGTCCTTAAAATAGTTAGATTAAACAATTATTTCTGCTTCATCAGTTTAGCTTCAATAGTCTGTTGTGTATGAGGAACAGCTCTCAGGCGTTCTTTCGGAATCAATTTTCCAGTATCAACACAAATGCCATAGGTGCCATTTTTGATACGAATCAAAGCATTTTCTAATTGCAATGAGAATTTTTGCAAACGTGCTGCTAATTGACTCATACTTTCTTTCTCCGTACTGTCTGCTCCATCTTCCATCAACTTTGAACTTCCGCCTGTTACGTCAGTACCTGGGTCATTACGTTTGTGAAGGGCCTCACGAATGTAGTTCAATTCTCCACGAACGTCTTCTAATTTGTTAGTGATCAACTCCTCAAATTCTTTAAGGTCTTCACTCGAATATCTGGTTTTTTGTTCTACTAATGTCTCCATCTTTCTTGAATAGGGTTGTTTATGGGTTCACTGATAAGGATTTTGGCGGTATTTTTATACAAAATAACTTTGAAAAAGTAATTCTGTGCGTAAAAAGTTTACAAAGATAAATTCATTTTAATAAAATATCAATATTTCAAGAATTAATTAAATTTATTTTAAATTTTTTGATTTTTTAATTTTAGTCTTTTACCAATGATTATTTGGTACAATTGCTACTTTACGATAAAGATAAAAAGGAAAATATAAAATGACCTCAACTTTATGCTTTTCAACTGAAAATCAAGTATTTATACTTAGAAACCAAAGGCTTGACTTATAAGTTTTAAACTTAGTATTTTTGCAAAACCATCAACAATAATTGTTCGTTTTAGGTTAGTGGCTAAACCAATAATTCATTTTTAAACTATGACATACATAGAACCTGCTCCGATTAAGGACAAGGAAAATCCATTAGAATCCATGATGCAACGCTTTGATAAAGCGGTTGAATTATTGGGCATTTCAGACGAAATGTATTATATATTGAAAGTTCCAGCACGTCAAGTGACGGTTGGACTTCCCATCACGATGGACAACGGCTCTATCAAAGTTTTTGAGGGACACAGAGTTTTGCATTCCAATATCTTAGGGCCTGGAAAAGGCGGAATTCGATTCGACCCAGCTGTTAACTTGGATGAAGTTCGTGCATTGGCGGCTTGGATGACTTGGAAATGTGCCGTTGTCGATATTCCTTATGGTGGTGCAAAAGGCGGAATTGCCTGTAATCCACGGGAAATGTCGGCGGGAGAAATGGAACGTTTGATGCGAGCCTATACGGTTTCGATGTTAGACGTTTTTGGCCCTGATAAAGATATTCCAGCACCCGATATGGGAACGGGCCCTCGTGAAATGGCGTGGCTTATGGACGAATATTCAAAGGCAAAAGGAATGACGGTAAATGCAGTAGTAACGGGTAAACCTTTGGTATTAGGCGGTTCATTAGGACGTACCGAGGCAACAGGAAGAGGCGTAATGACTTCAGCTTTGGCAGGGATGGATAAACTAAAAATTAATCCTTATAAAGCAACCGCTGCTGTCCAAGGATTTGGCAATGTAGGTTCACACGCTGCGGCACTTCTGCACGAGCGTGGCGTAATGATAAAAGCCATTTCTGATATCTCAGGAGCTTATTATAATGAAAAAGGAATTGATATGGAAGGAGCAATGAAGTTTAGAGAAATCAATAATGGCACCCTCAAGAACTTTCTTGGAGCAGAGAAAATTACTAATGAAGAATTGTTAATGCTTGAGGTGGATGTATTGGTTCCAGCGGCAAAAGAGGATGTGATTAACAATGAGAATGCACCGTATATTCAAGCAAAAATGATTGTAGAAGGGGCAAATGGACCAACTTCCGCCTCCGCCGATGATATAATTAACGATAAAGGAATTTTGGTTGTACCTGATATCTTAGCAAATGCAGGAGGTGTAACGGTTTCTTACTTCGAGTGGATACAAAATAGAATTGGTTATAAATGGACTTTGGACAGAGTTAATCGTCGTTCGGATAGAATTATGAAAGATGCTTTTGACAAAGTGTTTTTAACTTCTCAGCAATACAAAGTTCCGATGAGAATTGCTGCCTATATGGTGGCAATTCAGAAAGTTGCAGATACGTATAAATTTAGAGGGGGGTATTAAAAATAGAGTTTAGAATACAGGTGATAGCGTAAATTCTATCATCTGTATTCTAAGCTCTGCTCTCTAATGACTGATAACTATTAACTGTAATCGCAATTTCCCTCAATAAATCAACATTTTCCTCAATTCCATTCCCCACCACAATTACGTCTGCACCTGCGGAAAGGGCATTTTTTGCTTTTTTTATTGAATTAATTCCTCCTCCCACGATGATTGGCGTATCAACTGATTGTCTAACCGCAGCAATCATCTCGGGCGATACTGGATTCATTGCTCCCGAACCTGCATCCAAATACGTTAATTTCAAACCTAACATTTCCCCTGCCATTGCCGTACAAGCCGCTATGCCAGGTTTATCGTGTGGAATGGGCGTTGTGTTGGAAATATAAGAAACCGTAGTTTGTCGTCCACTATCAATCAACATATAGCCAGTTGGCAGAATTTGTAAACTACTTTTCCGTAAAACAGGAGCTGAAATTACGTGTTGACCAATTAAAAATTCTGGATTTCTTCCTGAGATTAGAGATAATAACAAAATTGCATCTGCCTGATTATCAATATGTAAACTATTTCCTGGAAATAAAATTATGGGAATATTGGTATATGCTTTGATTCTCGTAATTACTTCACTCATTACATAATTGGTAATGAGACTTCCGCCCACGAAAATATAATCGGCATTATATTCAACGCAGAGATTTAATAAATTTGAAAAGTTGTCAAGATTTACCTTATCGGGGTCAATCAAAACAGCAAAAGACTTCTGACCTTTTTCTTTCCGCTCGTATAGTTTACTCAGTAGTTTTTGGGTCATTACTTTCTTTTAAAATCGCCATTGCTTCCATGATTTTGTCTTTGGCAAGCGCCATCAAAAATGCAACAATATATCCCTTAATTGAGGATACTAACCATGATTCAGTTCCTTTTTCTCTTGTCACAACAACGGGTAAATTCGAGTTTTCAACTGCTTTTATTTTCTTCTTTTTGGGTTCAGAATCAGAAGTAAATAAGCTGAAAATTACATACACACTCGCTAATGCCGTTCCCACAATGAGGGCGGTTGTCCCGATGCGAGAGGCTTCAGATTTGAGATCATTTACTTGACCATCAATCGTTTTTTTATAGGCTTGTGCCTCTTTGTGTAATTCAGTTTTACGTTCAGAGGTCTTTTTTGGGCTTACTGTTGGAAACATAAATTCTTTGTTTTTAATCGTTTTACAACCTAAAAACAGTTCAAAAGTACAAAAAATTGCCTTTTTAGTGGAAAAAATTACAGAATAGTTATTTGTTATTTTGACTTAGACTATCAGTGTAGCTTTCTTTACTAAAAAAGACCTCCTATCCACTACTAATTCTTAACATTTTCACTTACGCTAAAAGTTACCTTTTCGGTCTGATTGTTCAGTATGAAGGAAGATATATTTTATAAACAATTTATACGTTTTCCGATTCTTCGTCAATTTTCGGTTGTTCTAAAATTGGTTTTATTTTCACACAAACTACTACTCCAACTATACCTAAAAGAACCGTAACAATCAGGAAACCAAGGTATTGGCTTTCTAAAATCTTGTTAAGAAATAATGCTAAAGTAATCAACAAAAAGATTAAAAACACCATAGCCGTAATTGCTAAAACAGCAATGAGAGCTACTTTTTTAACGGTATCTTCAATCTTTTCTTGAACTTCAACCTTGGCAATTTCGATATTTGTTTGGACGTATTTACAGAGGTTATCAACAAGTCCGTTGGGGTCTAATATTTTCATGTTTAATTGTTAAAATATTTCAAATGTTCAATGTTCAAGTAAAATTAGCTGTCTTATAAAATTGAGTATTGAAAATTTCTCAATAAAATTAACTAAAAAAACGTATTCCAAAGCAAATAAATATTTAACCCAATAATAATAATGGCAACTATCCACGAAAATATTTTCAGCATTTTAGAATTGACAAACTTGCCCATTTTCAATTTATCGCTCGTAAAAATCACCAAAGGAACAACGGCAAAACTTAATTGAAATGATAGGATAACTTGACTCAAAACAAGCAGTTCTCCCGTCCCTTTTTCACCGTAGATAATCGTTACAATGAGGGCTGGAATAATTGCGACCAATCTGGTAATCAACCTTCTAATCCAAGGTTTTAGTCTAATATTCAAAAAGCCTTCCATCACAATTTGTCCCGCTAACGTACCGGTAAGCGTGGAATTTTGACCTGCCGCTAATAAGGCAACAGCAAAGAAAATCCCTGCGAATTTTACGCCTAAAACGGGGTCTAATAAAAGGTAAGCATCGTTAATATCTGCCACATTTTGATTGCCCGAATTATGAAAACTTGCAGCGGCCAAAATTAAAATCGCAGCATTAATAAAAAAGGCAATAAATAATGACAACGTAGAATCAATGGTAGCAAAAAAGATGGCAGAACGCTTACCAACATCATTTTTTTCAAAGTTTCGAGTTTGTACGATGCTGGAATGAAGATACAAATTATGGGGCATAACTGTTGCTCCCAAAATACCAATGGCTACATACAACATGGCTGGATTCGTAACGATTTCTGGCCTGGGCAAAATGTTGCTAAATATTTGATAAACAGATGGTTGTGAAACAATTATTTCGTAACTGAAGCAACAAAATATCATAAATATTAATGCTGCCACAATGCTCTCTAAAACCCTAAAACCTTTTCCTTGAAAATATAATAAAACCAACACATCAAGTACCGTAAAGATTACGCCAACCGTCAAGGGAATACCAAATAAAAGATTCAACGCAATAGCTGAACCGATAACTTCCGCTAAATCACAGGCTGCAATCGCAATTTCGCACAATATCCATAAAGCGAAGGAAACGGGTTTTGAATAAGAACTTTTACAGGCTTGGGCCAAATCTTGCCCCGTGGCAATCCCTAATTTCAAGGCTAAATGTTGCAGCAACATCGCAAATAGATTGGATATTAAAACAACTGAAATAAGTGTATAACCAAATTGTGCTCCTCCTGCAATATCAGTTGCCCAATTTCCTGGATCCATGTACCCCACAGCAATCATTAATCCTGGCCCCGTAAATGCCCACAATTTCCTCCAAAATGAACCATTTTTAGGAACATGAATTGATCCGTAAACTTCTGGTAATGAATTATTTGTTTCGTTTTCTTGATTAAACATAATCACATTTAAGATTGGCGACAAAGTGTATAACACAAATGTATATTTTAATAATGATAATCCAAAATATTTTTTTAGGTTAGCCTAAAATTTATACTTGTCATACAAAAATAATATCTTTGTATGTTGAGTTATTGGTTATTAGTTATTGGTTATTAGTTATTGGTGCAAAGTATTACCACTAATTAATAACCAATAACCAATAACTAATCACTACAACCAAATCTCCCAGCAAAATGATTTCATTTACCGAAGAAAACTATCTCAAAATTATCTATAAATTATCTGCCGAAACAGAGAACGAAATCAGTACGAATGCCGTAGCTGAATTAACGCAAACAAAAGCAGCTTCTGTAACTGATATGTTACGGAAATTATCTGAAAAACAATTAGTTAGCTATCAAAAATATCAAGGAGTTCGACTGACTAAAAAGGGAGAAAACTTGGCTTTACAAGTCATCAGAAAACACCGACTATGGGAAGTTTTTTTAGTAAATAAATTGGGTTTCAATTGGGATGAAGTTCATGAAATAGCGGAAGAATTAGAACATATTAATTCGGATGAATTAGTACAACGTTTAGACGAGTTTTTAGGATTCCCTCAGTGTGATCCACACGGTGACCCTATTCCCGATAGCAATGGACGGATGCCTGAATTAGGCTACAAAAATCTTTCGGATATTGGGGAAAATCAAACCGTCATTATGATGGGGGTATCGCAACATTCAACTAATTTTTTGCAATATTTAGCCAAGATAGGATTAAGTTTAGGAGTGAGTATAAACGTAATAGAAGTTAATGATTTCGATAAATCTTTAACTATAAAAATTGGAGGAAACGCCCGTTCTTTTATCAGTTATGAAGTGGCGAAAAGCTTATTAGTAAAAGTATTTTAGCTCGTAAATGTTAGCATAAAAAAAACCTAACAAAGCCGCCACTTTGTTAGGTCAAAAAAATTTGCATTACTTAAAACGCTTTACAAAAATATAAAAAATAGTGACTAAAACAAGGCTTTTTGCGGTAAATGTCATATATAGACGTTATAAATTACATGAATAAAGAAATTTAAATAAATAGTTTGATAAAATAATGATGGATTATATTAATAAACGCAAACTTCAATTATACTTTCTTCATAATCCCTTCTGATTTAATAGGTTATCAAGCTCATTAAACAAAATATTACGTTCTCATTCAAGGCAATAATACGTCTTTATCATACTCATCTTTTAGATTAACACCACTCAATTTTTTGGATTTCATTTCGGTTAAAATGTATAAAATCTTATCCGTTGCCATTTGAAAATCCATTCCTTGTGGTCGAATATTTGATACACAATTTCGACTTTCATCGGTCATACCTACGGATGGGCGAAAAGTTATGTATGCGCCCATGCTATCGGGTGAAGTCAATCCTGGGCGTTCGCCAATCAAAATTACCACAATTTCTGATTTTAAAAGAAACCCAATTTCATCGCCAATGGCTACTCTTCCTTGTTCCACAAGACAAATTGGCCCTATTTTCCAGTTAATTTTTTGAAGTCTTGGCAAAAGGTTTTCTAAAACTGGCAACGCATGTTGATTTATCGCTTGCGCAGAAAGTCCATCGGCAATGATAAAACAAATATCTGATTCTGACCAATTCCCTTCCATTAATTCCTCTCTTGACTTTTGACTTAACGTTCTACCTAAATCTGGTCTTTGCAAATATTGAGGGCGATTTTTGATTTCACTTTTCAGGAGAAGTACCTGTGAATCAAACAATTCAATAAAATTTTGCGTGATTTTTTGAATCGCTAATTCTGAATAAACAGCATCACGGGCTTGGGCATGGTCAGACTGAAACTTTAGCAATTCGCTGGTTGGGATGCTATGTCCAGCTCGTCCACGGGCTATGCGTGCGGGCGTATAAGTTTGAAGGAATTGCCAAGCGTCAGGTTGCATAAATTTGAGTTTTTGTTTCGGTAAACCTTATTTGTCCATGATTTTGAAGATGCAACTTTACCTTAGTCAAAATCAATTATAAAAATTTGTTGAACTAAATTACGGTTAATTTTCATGAATTAAATCTATTTTATTGGAAAACTGATTCAAAAGATACGTAATCTTTCAAGTAATTGAAATTGGTTGAATTGAGGGAAAATTCTTTGTATATTTGAACAAAATTCAACACTTTAACTACTATAATTATGCTTGCCAAAACCTTCGGAAGTGCCTTACATGGCGTTGATGCTACTATTATCACCGTTGAAGTTAGCGAAGGACAAGGACAACATTTCTACATCGTGGGCTTGCCAGATGGTGCTGTCAAAGAATCTGAACAAAGGGTAGAATCTGCCATTAAACAGGTAGGATATTTCTTTCCCAGAACAAAAGTTGTGGTTAATCTTGCCCCTGCGGATATTCGTAAGGAAGGTTCGGCGTATGATTTACCCATTGCTTTGGGCGTGATTCATGCTTCATCGCAAGCAGATTTAAAAGAACTTGAAAACTACGTAATCATGGGCGAATTAGCGCTCGATGGTTCATTACGCCCTATCAAAGGAGTTTTACCCATTGCGATTGAAGCCCGTAAAAAAGGATTTAAAGGGTTTATTTTACCTACTGAAAATGCGTTAGAAGCCTCTATCGTAAATAATTTAGAGGTTATTGGGGTTAAAAACCTAAAGGAAGCGGTTAATTTTTTGAGGGGTATTTTGAAAATTGAACCTTTGATTACCGATACACGAGATATATTTTCTAATTCTCAAAATGACTATGACGCTGATTTTTCGCACGTTCAGGGTCAGGAAAATATTAAAAGAGCCTTAGAAATTGCCGCTGCGGGTAGCCACAATGCGATTATGATTGGACCTCCGGGGGCGGGAAAAACCATGTTAGCAAAACGAATTCCTTCAATTTTACCTCCGCTAACTCTTCATGAAGCCTTAGAAACAACTAAAATTCACTCAGTGGCTGGTAAGTTAGGAGCAAAAGCTACCTTGGTTTCAACTCGTCCCTACCGTTCACCCCATCATACTATTTCGGATGCCGCTTTAGTAGGCGGTGGCAGTAATCCACAACCTGGCGAAATTTCGTTGGCACACAATGGCGTTTTGTTTTTGGATGAATTACCCGAATTTAAACGTTCAGCTCTGGAAGTGATGCGTCAGCCTTTGGAAGACAGAAAAGTTTCTATTTCCAGAGCGAGGTCGGCCGTTGAATTTCCATCAAGTTTTATGTTGATTGCGAGCATGAATCCTTGTCCGTGTGGTTATTATAATCATCCAGAAAAAGATTGTGTTTGCGGGCCTGGGGTAGTTCAAAAATATTTGAATAAAATATCGGGACCACTTTTGGATAGAATTGATTTACACGTGGAGGTTACGCCCGTAAAGTTTGAACAATTATCATCCAATAGAAAATCAGAATCATCGGAACAAATACGAGCACGAGTCATAAAAGCCCGTGAAGCTCAAACTGTAAGGTTCAAAAATCATCCTGAAATATATTCAAATGCCATGATGCCTTCACAGATGGTAAAAGAAGTTTGTGTATTGACTGAAGCAGGGATTGCCCTTTTGAAACGTGCCATGGAAAGATTACAATTATCCGCCCGTGCTTACGACAGAATCTTAAAGGTTGCTCGAACTATTGCTGATTTAGCAGGTACTGAAGATATTAGGACTGAACATTTGGCAGAAGCAATTCAATACAGAAGTCTGGACCGAGAAAATTGGGCGGGATGATTTTAATGAAACGATATAAAAAATGCCGATTTGGAGTTAATAGCTCTTCATCGGCATTTTTATTTTCACTAAAAATTGATTCAGAACATTTCATCAAATAAGAAAATCAGGTAAATTCCAACGGATTTATTGTAAATGGCAAATGAGTTTTTATCCACAATATTGTTGAGACCCAAACTATATGAAACTCCAAACTGAGCGAATTTCTCGTATTGGAATCCAAAACCTACATTAAAACCATAATCCATTCTATTTAAACCATCTCCAAATCTTTTATTTATCGTTGAAAATGTGCTATCGGAATGTATGCCAATTATACGAGGCAAAACGCCTGAAATTACACTTTTTCCCGTTAACCCAAGTCCCAAATATGGCCCTCCCCAAACAATAAATCGTGTTTGAAAACACTGATAACCGCCAAAAGTGTAACTAAAATTTGGGCAAAAATCAAGGTAGTGTAATTCCAAAGAATTCTCAAAATATGTAGAATCAGTGAAATTATATTTTGATTTAAAACCCTTAGGATTGTAATGAATTTCGGGCTGAAAACGAATGTTTTTCGATAGATTATAATTAATCCCAAACCCAAAATCAATGGCTGGTTTTAGATAAAAATTGCCTTTTGCAAACGGATTATCCGTACCAACACTTAGGGATTTAACGCCAAATTTGAAAAAATAATGGTCTTTTTTTGATTGAGCTTTAATAGTAAAATTAATTAGTAGTAAGCAAAATACATAGGCAGTTTTTTGCATAAAAGGATAAGTTTAGGATTAGCAATGTTGTAATATATAGTAAAAACCCTACTTTACCAAAACCCTTTATATTTTTATAACTAATTATTTATCAAGCGGTTAATTATTTTAGAACATCCTTTTCCAACCAAATCTAATCAACAACAATAGTGCTATAAAACCAATAGCGATATAATGAAATGGCACGTAAGTAATGGCGTAAATACGTAGTCTATCCACGAACCACATAATGCCAATCATGGCAAAAATGAACGTCACAAAGCCCGATAATTTTCCGAAAGCTGGAACGTACTCAAAAGGAATATTTCGCTTGATAATCATGAGTGTTCCAACCATCGTAACAATGGGTAATAATTGCGTAATCAGATTCATATCCCAAATGCTTTGACGCTCAAAAAGGAACAAATATACATTTAAAGTAATCGCAAAAATGCCTGGAATGCTGGCTAAATAGGCCATGGCAGCATAAAAAAATCGAGCGGGTTTTTGCTGCGGAGGAATAGTAGGATTTTGCCAAATACTGATTAAAAAAGTCAGTAAAGGAATGGACAATAAGAACAAAAGTAAGCCATTAGGATTAACGGAAATATGAGTAAAAATGTCTCTTAAAGTCATGGTTATATAATTTTAAATTTCAGCATTGAGAAGTTTGAATCTAAAATTAAGGATTTTTATTAAGGGAATAAAAAAATTATCATATTCCACAAGCCTTTGATTGGCGAGAGGACTTTCCCTTGAAAAAACCTTTTAATCAGTTTCGTTTTATTTTGGTAACTTTGTAAATGAAAATAGGTAATCTAATGATTGCCAAAAATTACGAACACCCTTTATGAGACTGAATTTCAAAGACTTAATTATATTCGAGAACGACGATTATATTCTAATAAATAAACCTCCTCACATCGCTTCTTTGGATGAACGCCAAGCGGATAACTCGATGAGTATCCTACGTTTAGCGAAAGAATATGCCGATGATGCACAACTTTGTCATCGTTTGGATAAAGAAACGTCGGGCGTATTGGCCATTGCAAAAAATCCAGCCGCTTATCGTCATCTTTCAATGCAATTTGAACATCGAAAAGTTGAAAAACGCTATCATGCCGTGGTGAATGGAACGCACGATTTTGAAATGATTTCGGTTTATTTACCCATTGCCCCAAAACGTGACGGAACAATGGTGGCCATTGACCGACAAAAAGGAAAAGAAGCCGACACGATTTTCAATTCGATGAAGGTTTATAGAAATCATACACTTGTGGAATGTATGCCTATTACGGGACGAATGCACCAAATTCGGATACATTTGGTGTGTTTGAAAGCGCCTATCGTCTGCGATACCACTTATGGCGGCGAGATGATTTATCTTTCTGACTTAAAACGAAAGTTTCATCTCAAAAAAGAAACTGAAGAACAGCCAATTATCAAGCGTGTAGCACTTCATGCTCATTCTCTAACATTTAGATTAGTGAATGAAGAAATTATAAAAATTGAAGCGCCCTATCCAAAAGATTTTGAAGTTTTGGTCAAGCAGTTAGATAAGTTTTCGTAATTTTGTAAAAGTAATGGCTTCGTAGTACAATGGATAGGACGTAGGTTTCCGGTACCTGAGATGAAGGTTCGATTCCTTCCGAGGCCACAAATAAATCCTAATTATCTGAATTAAAGATAGTTAGGATTTTCACTTTTCCAACAAATTACTATTTTTGTTTATGAAAACATCCCTCAAACAAGCCCTCCTACAAATCTCAAACCCTGAGCGAGCCATCCAAACCGCTCGATTCTTTAAGACTGGAAAAGGAGAATATGGAGAAGGCGATATTTTTATTGGATTATCAAACCCGCAAGTGCAAGCATTGGTAAAAGAGCATTGGAAATCTACCCAAATTACAGATATTCAAGAACTTATTAATGATAAAATTCATGAATTACGTTTTGCTGGTTTGCTGGTTTTGGTGGCACAATTCCCAAAATCTTCGCCCATTCAACAACAGGAAATTATCGAATTTTACTTGAAGAATATTCACCAAATCAATAATTGGGATTTAGTTGATTGTTCTGCGTATAAACTTCTGGGGAAATTTTTATTAAACAAAGACCGTCAAATTCTTTACCATATAGCTGAATCTGGACACTTATGGTCGGAGCGGGTAGCGGTGGTTTCTTGTTTGGAATTTATTAGAAATGGGCAGTTTTCGGATATTTTTAATCTTTCCGAAAAATTCCTTTCACACAAGCACGACCTTATGCACAAAGCCTGCGGATGGATGTTGCGAGAAGTGGGCAAACGAGATGAACTGGCACTCGAAGAATTTTTGAATGAACATCTTCAAAAAATGCCACGAACCATGCTCCGATACGCCATTGAGCGAATGGAAGAAGGCAAAAGATTGGGGTATTTGAGAAGGTGAAAATTATCAATTAATAGTGAACAGTTTATGGAAATTCAAATGAATCAACACTGTTAATTATTAATTGATAATTGTTCATTAAAATCAGCCAATGGCCATTTTTACTAAATCAGCCGTATTTTTTGCTTTTACTTTCTTCATCATATTGGCCCGATGATTGTCAACGGTACGAATACTCAAAAACAACTTATCTGCCATTTCTCTACTATTAAATCCTTGTACAATCATACCCAAAATTTGCTTTTCTTTGGGCGTAATTTTTTCAAAAATTGGTCGAGTCTCTTCTTGGGTTCCAGTAGCTTTGGCTAATAATTCATTAATAATTACCTCCGAAATTTCGGGAGGGAAGTATTTTCTTCCTTCCGAAACAACTTTAATGGCTTTTAATAATTCATCTTTATTGGTATCTTTTAACAAATAGCCATTTGCTCCATTTTCTACGGAACTAACAATATATTCTTTGTTATGATGCATCGAAAAAATTAAGATTTTCACGTCGGGGTATTCTTTAGAAATTATTTTAGCCGCCTCAATTCCTGTCATTTTAGGCATTGTTAAATCTAAAATAACAACATTGGGCATCAACAATTTCACTTTTTCTATGGCATCTAAGCCATCTGATGCTTCGCCAACAACTTTTATGCCTTCTTCATCTTCCAAAAGCATTTTCATTCCCCTTCTGACAACGTCGTGGTCATCTGCTAATAAAATGGTGATTGTGTTCATAATTAAAAGCTTTAAGCTATAAGCTTTGAGCAATGAGACTACCCGTTACATTGCTTATCATTCACAGCTATTGTTAAAAATTTATAGTTTTATTGATGATTCTATTTAAAATGTGAGCTTTGAGAATTTGAAAGTGAATGCTTATGCTTACCTTACTACTACTTAGGTATTTCAATTTTTATATTCGTTCCTTTTCCAATTTTTGATTGAATTTTAAACGTTCCATTCAGTAGTTCTGCACGAGCTTGCATATTTTTCAAACCACTCCCTCCCAACGTTTTTTTAACTGATTTCAAGTCAAATCCTTCGCCATTATCAGAAATTATTAATATTACAAATCGTTCATCTTCAATTAGTTGTATATTAATTAGCGTAGATTTTGCATATTTTACTGCATTATGAATTGCTTCTTGTGTAATGCGGTAAAGGCTTGTTTCAATGGCTTCGGGTAGTCGATTAACTTTTTCAGCTTGTAGTTTAAAAGTCATGTTCGTCATTTTTGAAACTTGTTCCGTCAAAATTCTAATGGCTGGGACAACCCCAAAATCACTCAAAACCGAAGGAGCAAGACTAAACGAAACCGTTCGAGTAGCTTCAATGGTTTCTTGAATTAGATTTTGCAGTTCATCAAAAGATTTTGCTTGTTTTACATTCGTAAAATCAAAACTTTTTACCTTTTCACTGTGCAATCGCAAACCTGTAAGCATCTGTCCAATACCATCGTGAAGGTCGGCGGCTAATCGTTTTCGCTCTCCTTCCTGACCTTCCATTAATGATGCCGCTCGTATTTTTTCTTCGGCCAATTGAAGTTTATATTTTTCTTCCGTTGCTTGCACCAATGCTTGTTGCGTTTGCAAAAGCGTTTCGTTTGTTTTACGAAGATTGGCTTCAGAATCAGTCAATCTTTTAATAACAAATCGAATATGATTGGCAATCGGGCGAAAGATAAATGCTCCTTCCAATACTAAAATACTAAATAATAAAATGAATAGAAAGAGTTCTATTTTTTTTGTTGTGTCAACACGGTTTCTGGATTCTAAATCGTACTGAAAAACGATTTTATCCATCATTTTCAAAAATGCTCGTTCATTAGTAAGTATTTGATTACGAGCATAATGAAGGACTTCTTGTTGATTTTTAATGGGTTTATTAATGGTGTTATCTAATAGTTTGGCATTGGCTAAAATTACTTGAAAAATTGGGTCAATTTGCCGAAACATACTGTCAATTTTATCGCTGTTTCTGACAGTATAATTTCTTCCATCTGTCTTTAAGTTTTTATTTTTCAAGCCTTTATGACTGGCCTCCCAAAGGGCAATAATTTCTTTGAGGTCTTGGGAATAATATTCCGCATCGGCCTGAAAAACTTGGGGCTGGCACAATAAAACCGCCGTTTTGGAAAGTCTTTGACTTAACATTCTTTGTCGCCCCGCAATGTTCACCACGTGCGAATCATCCAATAGAGAATTCAAAAAAACCTGAATCAACAACTGCCCCACCAAGGAAAGTAACGCCACTGCCAAGAGGGCAATAACATAGAGTCGGGTAAGCCGTTTAAATATTTGATTATCAAGCATATATAATTATTTTATTCTTCCAATCCCACAAAAACCTGTCCGTTTTCTACTTTTATGGGATACGTTTTAATGACGTAATCATCACCACTCAAGCACTCTCCAGACTTCAATGAGAATGTTTTTTTATGAAATGGACAAGCTACTTTTGGTTCAGCCTCAACGCCTGTTGAACCAATCATTCCTCTTGAAAGTGCCATTTGTTGACGATGAGGACAAAGGTTTTGCGTAGCGTACCATTCGCCACGGCGTTCAAAATTATAAATCGCAATTTGTTCGCCTTCAATCAAGGCGCAAGCCCCACCATTGGCAGGAATATCGTCGGTACTGCACGCTAAGTGCCACGTAATTATTTGTTCTAAAACCATTGTATTATTTGTGATTTAGTGAATTTTTATTTGTGATTTAGTGATTTGTGATTTAACCTATCGCAAATACTCACTAACTCACAACTCGAAAATTATTTCCACTCTCCTGCTTTCACCATTTCTCGCATCTGCTCAAATTTCACATTTGGGTCTTTGACTTTTGGAGCATTTACGAAATGTGTAAAACGCTTACGGAGTTCTGGATTTTCTACGACTTCTTTCCACTCGCATTTGTAAGCTTCTACCAATAAATTCATTTCAGCATCCCATTGCTCGCCCATTCCTAAAACGTCATCAATCACTACGGTTTTCAAATAATTTATTCCGCCTTCCATTTTATCTAACCACGGAGCAGTACGAGTTAATGGCTCGGCAGTTTTGATATAAAACATCAAGAAACGGTCGATGTATTTCAAGCAAGTTTCTGAATCAATATCCGTTGCCAATAATTCAGCGTGACGAGGTTTCACGCCTCCGTTTCCGCATACGTACAAGTTCCAACCTTTTTCGGTAGCGATAATACCAAAATCTTTCGATTGCGCCTCCGCACATTCACGAGTACATCCTGAAACGGCCGATTTCAATTTATGCGGTGAACGCAAACCACGATAACGCTCTTCCACTTCAATGGCAAAACTCACCGCATCTTGAACGCCAAATCTGCACCACGTTGAACCTACGCATGATTTTACAGTTCTCAATGATTTTCCGTAAGCATGACCCGACTCAAAACCAGCATTTACTAATTTTTCCCAAATATCAGGTAAATCACCTACGTGAGCGCCGAACAAATCTATCCGTTGTCCACCCGTAATTTTGGTATAAAGATTATATTCTAAAGCAACTTGTCCAATCACAATCAATTTTTCGGGCGTAATTTCTCCGCCTGGAATTCTTGGAACGACTGAATAAGTACCATTTTTTTGAATATTTGCTAAGTAACGGTCATTTGAATCCTGAACGGTGGCATTGCCTTTTTCCAAAATCATTTCATTCCATAAACTCGCAATGATAGAAGCTACGGGAGGTTTACATAACTCGCAACCGTCTCCATGACCAAGATTATTCAATACTTCATCGTAAGTTCTATATTCTTTAATTTTTACTAAATCAAATAATTCTTGACGAGTATAATTAAAGTGTTCGCAAATAACATTTCTCACAAAAACACCCTGCGACTTCATCGTTTCGTTGATAAGGTCTTTCACCATTGGCACACAACCGCCACAACCCGTTCCTGCTTTCGTACATTTTTTGATGCCATCGAAAGTAGTAATCTTATTCTCAACGATTTCATGACAAATTGCGCCTTTTGTAACGGCTTCGCACGAACAAATCAAGGCTTCATCTGGCAATGCCATCACGCCCGAAGCGCTTCCTTCCGCACCTCCACGTGAACCCAACATCAAATCTTCGGGGTCGGCAGGAAGAATGGTTTTGTTTTTAGTGTTTTGCAAAAGCATATTATACTGCTCGGCATCACCCACTAAAACGCCACCTAATAAATACTTACCATCGTTTGAAATATTAATTCTTTTATAAATTCCTTTTGCCGAATTTTCAAACACAATGGTCTGAGCATTAGGCTCTTGAATAAACGCATCGCCAAAACTTGCCACATCCACACCGATTAATTTTAATTTGGTGGACATATCATAAGGTAAAAATTCTTTTTCTCCTCCTAAAATCGCAGTTGCCACAACTTCGGCCATCTCGTAACCAGGGGAAACCAAACCATAAATCATGTGATGAGCCAAAGCACATTCGCCAATCGCATAAATATTTGGGTCGGATGTTTGTAACGCATTATTTACCACAATGCCACCACGAGTTCCCACTTCCAATCCTGCCACTTTCGCTACTTCGTCACGGGGCTTGATACCTGCTGAAATTACCAGCATATCTACATCCAAACGTGAACCATCGGCAAATTGCATAAATTCGATAATACCATCACCCTCAATTTCTTGGGTATTTTTATTCAAGTGAATCTTTAAGCCAAGGGTTTCTAATTTGGCTTGTAATACTCTCGAACCCGCTTCATCAATTTGTCTCGGCATTAATCTCGAAGCAAATTCTACTACGTGAACTTCCTGCAAACCTAAGTCTAATAATGCTTTGGCTGCTTCCAGACCCAAAAGTCCTCCGCCAATCACCGCTCCTTTCGTTGCTTTACGAGCGTGAGCCTGCATCATATCCAAGTCTTCGATGGTTCTGTAAACGAAAACGCCATCTTTTTCAACCCCTGGAATTGGGGGTACAAAAGCGCCCGAACCCGTAGCCATTACTAAATAATCGTAATTTTCAACGATTCCGTGATGTGAGCGAACCGTTTTTGCTTCACGGTCAATGTCCACAATGGGGTCAGATAATATTAAACGAATACCATTTTTAGTATACCATTCGGTGGGTGCCATTGTCAAATCCTCCGCAGTTTTTCCCGCAAAGTATTCTGAAAGATGCACACGGTCGTAGGCAGGACGAATCTCCTCACCAAAAACGATAATTTCACATTGCTTGGAAACGTCCTTATTAACAAGTTTTTCGCAAAACTTATAACCTACCATTCCGTTCCCCACGACGACGATTTTTTTCATGATCTTTAAAAAAATTCAATCCCAAAATTTGGTTTTGATAATGTATAAATTGATTTTTTTTTACTACAATAAACTATAAGGAAACTTACTCATACTCTTGTTGAACTTTATTAAATGATAAATCTAAAAAACTTCAATAATTAAGTATTTATTACTATTTCAAGATATAATTTAACTATTTAACAATTGCACTTAATTAATAACCTGTTTTCAATATATTTCCTTAAATATCTTTATTTATAGTTCAAATTTAAACCTAAAAAATGATAATTTTCAATTATTTTAAAAATATTAGTCAATTTATTAACTAATATTTTTGTTTTTAACATTTTTGTAGCACTTTTGTATCGAAATAAGAACTAAGTATTTCTATTTAGTTAAAATAGAGTAAAAGAACTCATAATATGAATATTCCAAGATTAACTTTAATTGGTGCTGGTCCAGGAGACATTGAACTGATAACCCTAAAAGGAATCAGAGCTATCAAATCTGCGGACGTAATATTATATGATGCCCTTGCTAATCAAGAATTGTTAGAATATGCTCGTCCAGATACGTTAAGAATTTATGTTGGAAAAAGATTAGGTAAATACGTTTACACCCAAGAAGAGATTAATCAAAAAATTGTCTATTTGGCCCATGAATATGGACACGTAGTAAGATTAAAAGGAGGCGATCCATTTGTATTTGGTAGAGGATTTGAAGAAATGGAATACGCTAAGAGTTTTAATATTGAATGTGAAATAGTATCGGGCGTAACTTCCGCCATTGCTGCACCTGCATCCGTGGGAATTCCCGTAACGAGTAGAGGATACGCAGAAAGTTTTTGGGTAATTACAGGAACCACTAAAAAAGGAGAAATTTCAAGAGATATAGAGTTAGCCGCTCAGTCATCCGCTACAGTGGTTATCCTAATGGGAATGAGTAAGTTATCTGAAATTTGTGAAATGTTTGCACAACACGGAAAGTCAGAAATGCCCATGGCAATTATCCAAAATGGCACCCGCAAAAATGTAAAGTCAGTAGTTGGTACGGTTTCAACCATTATAGAAAAGTCAGTTTCAGAAAATATAGCCAACCCAGCGGTTATTGTGATTGGGGAGGTCGTTAGTCTCAGTGAGCAATTCAATGAACAATTAATAATTAACAATTACCAGTTAACAGAGAGTAATTGAAAACATTAATTAGCATATGAAATACTAATAATTGTTAATTATCCATTGTTAATTGTTAGTTAAAATCCCTTCAACATCGGTTGAAAAATGTCTCTCGTGGGGGCGAGAAGATATGTCAAACTAAATATTTATTAATCAAATATTTAGAAAATTAAAACCATCATGAATACTTTGAACAAACCCTTAGATTCTCTTAAAATTTTCTCTTGGAAAGGCATTCAAATGCAGACTTTCCACATTACATGGATAACATTTTTCTTTTGTTTCTTCGGATGGTTTGGTATTGCCCCTTTAATGAAAATTGTAAAAGATGATTTGGGTTTAACGAAAGGACAGATTGGAAATATTATCATTGCTTCGGTTTCCGCAACCATTTTTGCTCGTCTGCTCATTGGTCGTCTTTGCGATACTATCGGACCAAGATTGGCTTATACAGGACTTTTAGTTTTGGGTTCTATTCCAGTGATGACCATCGGATTGGCCCATAGCTATGAGAGTTTTTTATTGTTTAGATTAGCGATTGGCGTAATTGGAGCCTCTTTTGTTATTACACAATATCATACTTCGGCGATGTTTGCGCCTAAAATCAAGGGAACTGCCAACGCTGTTGCAGGTGGTTGGGGGAATCTTGGTGGAGGTGTTACTAACATGGTTATGCCCTTAGTATTGGCAGCCTTTGTAGGTTTAGGTTATTCAAAACCAGAGGCTTGGCGTTATGCGATGATTATTCCAGGAGCAATGTTATTGGTAATGGCTTTTGTGTATTACAAATTCACAAAGGATACACCGGATGGGAATTATTCAGAAATTGATAGAACAAATACGCCACAAGCAAAAGGTTCTTTCCTTTCTGCAGCCTCTGATTATCGTACTTGGATTTTATTTTTGGCTTACGGAGCTTGTTTCGGCATTGAAATCACTTTTGATAATATTGCCGCTTTATATTTCTCTGAAAATTTCTCTTGCGACCTTAAAACAGCGGGTCTTTTAGCAGGACTTTTCGGATTTATGAATCTCTTCGCTCGTGCCGTTGGCGGAATCGTTGCCGATAAAGTGGGTAATTCTTACGGTATGAGAGGAAAGGGGTGGCTATTGGCTGGTTTCTTAATTATGGAAGGAATTGGCATTGTGCTTTTTGCCCAAACGGGTTCATTAACAATGGCAGTGGTTGCCATGTTAGGTTTTGCGATGTTCTTGAAAATGGCAAACGGAGCAACTTACGCAATCGTACCGTTCATAGACACTAAAAATGTAGGCTCAGTGGCTGGAATCGTGGGTGCAGGGGGGAATTTAGGGGGTGTTTTAGCGGGTTTTCTTTTTAAATCAGAAACAATTTCATATTCAGAAGCATTCCTTTACATCGGTCTTGCAGTAGCTACGGTGGGTGCATTAATCGCTTTGATTAAGTTTGATAAGAAGGCTTTGGCTGTAACGAAAATGGCTTTGGAAGTTGCTTAATTCAGCTTTGAGAAACGAGCGATGAGCTTTGAGTTATATAAATCAGATTTCAGTAAATCTCATAGCTCACTTCTCATAACTCAAAGTTAAACTATAAAAAAACCCAAACGAGATGGGGGTCTCATTCGGGCAAATTGCGCAAACTCTGTTATAAATTTCACAATCAATCACAAAAGTATGAAAAAATTTGACATTTCTAAATTCGCCTTCTTTTTATTTTTGAGTATTTGTACTCAATTCACAACCAAGGCACAGTTCACGCTCACGGGGCAATTACGAACAAGAACAGAAATTAGAAACGGCCTCGGTAACTTAGTACCGATCGATTCTAAATCAGCCGCATTTACGTCGCAAAGAACAAGATTGAATTTTGGGTACAAGTGGGACAGAGTGGTTTTTGGCGCTGCTGTTCAGGATGTTAGAGTATGGGGACAAGACGCTTCGTCTATCTCAAATGCCGATGGTGCAAAATTGATGCTCCACGAAGGTTGGGCAGAAGTGACTTTAGCCAATAAAGCTGATACTACGATAAAATTCAGAACTTTAGATTTATTAACCGTGAAAATCGGTCGTCAAGAATTGATTTATGATGACGTTCGTTTAATCGGAAACTTGGATTGGTTACAACAAGGTCGCCGCCATGACATGATTCTGTTGAAAGCCGTTCATCACGGATGGCAAGTGGATGCAGGCTATGCTTTTGGACAAAATTCGGATGCTTTCGGAACGCTTAGTACAGGTTATGTACCTGCTAACGTTAATGCTTTCACTCGTACATCAACGGGCGTTTTAGTACCAACACCAGCCGGAATTATTCCATTGACAGTGGGCGGTGGAATTGGCGCAAATAGCGTAAAAACGGGTGGAGCTTTGGCATGGATTAACCCTCCATCGACCAACGGAGCCTCGCAAGATTACAAATCTTTCAAGAGCGTATACATTAGCCGTAAGTTTAATCAGACTAAATTTTCGGGACTTTTCTTCCAAGATGATTTTAGTGCTTACCGTTTAGATTCAGTTGGAAGTGCTGCTACGGGTTATGTTTACGGTAGAAGATTTTTACCTTCAAGTACCACCGATGCTTTCGATTATTCACAATCAAGAAGTCGTACTACCTATGGTTTAATGATAAATCATACCTTAGGAAATGCTTCTGGATTCGGTAAAATTGCCTTACAAGGTGCGTGTTACGGACAAACTGGCAAAGACCGTGAAGGAAATGACATGGATGCTTACCATTATACACTGTCAGTAACTTATCAGAAAAGCAAATGGGCATTCACAGCGGGTTACGATGTACTTTCTGGAAATGATGGTTCAAGTGCTACCAATAACTACAAAGCTTCAACGGGATATAATAATCGTTTTGACCCATTGTACGGAACACCACATAGACACTGGGGATACATGGATTACTTCTACGTAGGTACCAATTCACCCGCAGGAGGCTTGAATAACGGTTATTTAAAAGCAAAATATACCAGCAATATGCTAACATTTGGGGTTGATTATCACTCATTTGCCTTGAATAAAGCAACTACTAAAGGCGACGGAACGCTGGTTGGAACGGATTTAGGAAATGAAATTGACTTCTTGTTGAATTATAACATGAATAAATTTACCAATATCGAATTAGGATATTCTGTCATGATGGCAACCGATAACATGACTTTTGCCAAAGGACAAGCAACCACTGATGCAGCCGCAAAAACATTTGACAAAACGGGAACTTGGTTGTATTTAATGGTTAATATTCGTCCAGATTTCTTTTATGCGAAACCTGTGGCGATTAAGTAAATCTATTAAACCTTATAGGTTTTCAAAAACCTATAAGGTTTGTCAAAATCTCTAAAAACTCGATGGGGGTCGAATTTTAGAGAATATTCATAAACGTTTTTAAACAAGAAATTATGCAAACTCTGTTAAAAAAATCAGTATCATTTTTGTGTCTAATGGCACTTCTTACGGTGGTATCTTCATTCAAGATTACACCACCAGCCCGCAAAATCAAATTAGGATTTATTCCATTGACGGATTGCGCTCCATTGGTAGCTGCTAAAGAATTAGGACTTTTTGCTAAATACGGCGTTGATGTAGAACTTTCAAAGGAATCTTCTTGGGCAAATATTAGAGACAAAGTATTGAATGGAGAATTGGATGGAGCTCACTGTTTGTTCTCAATGCCCTTGTCAGTTTATACAGGTATCGGTGGAAAAGCGGGTTCAGAAATGAAAATTGCGATGGTTCTAAGTAATAACGGTCAAGGAATCACGCTTTCAAAAGATTTTTGTGGATTGGTTGGATTCAAAGAAGTAAATAAAGCTGCCGCCGCTGTTAAAGCTGTTCAAGCCCGTAAAGAAGTAACTTTTGCGATGACGTTCCCAGGCGGAACGCACGATATTTGGTTAAGAAACTGGATGGCAGCCGCAGGAATTAACCAAAAATCAGTAGGAATTATCACCATTCCACCGCCACAAATGGTTGCGAATATGCGTGTGGATAATATGGAAGGTTTTTCAGTTGGTGAACCTTGGAATGGTGTTGCAGCTGCTCAAGGTGTAGGTTTTACGCACATTGCTTCACAAGATATTTGGAAACATCATCCAGAAAAAGCATTAGTGGTTAATTCAAAATTTGCGGCAGAAGATAAAGAAGATTTGAAAAACGTAATGAAAGCGATTATTGAGGCTTGTAGATGGTTGGACAATATGGGAAATCGTAAAAAAGCAGCTTCTTGGCTGACAAAACCTTATTACGTAAATGCTCCATTGGCTGCGATTGAATCTCGTTTATTAGGTTCAAATGATTTAGGTTGTGATTTAGGGGTTCAAAAATATAAAGATGATTACATGACTTTTTATAATAATGGCATTGTAAATACCCCAAGAAAGGTTCATGCCATGTGGTTTTTAGCGCAATACGTTCGTTTTGGCTATTTAAAAGCTGAACCAAATTACAAAGCAATTGTAGAGAAATTGATTCTTGATGACTTATTTGCCGAAGTAGCCAAAGAAATGCAAGTGCCTATTCAACTCGATATGAAGCCTTTCAAAACGACTTACGACGTAAATTTTGACCCTGCTAATATTGACGATTATTTGAAGGCAACTAAAAAATAGGACAGTTTTCCAACTTGTTGTCATCAGTCATTAAAAAAGTAACAGGTTAAAATCTTTGCTACTTAATAAAATCATGATAAAAAAATCAGCACTCAACATAGCCTATTTCTTGGGAAGTATGGCAATTTTAATCGGAATTTGGCAATTGATTTCTATCATTACTAAAGCCGAAATTCCAAGTCCAGCTTCAACATGGACAGTTTTCAAAGAATTAATGGTAGAGCCTTTCTACGACCGTGGTCCAAACGATAAAGGAATCGGGAATAATTTAATGAGTTCGATTGGTCGGGTTTTTACAGGGTTTTTATTGGGAAGTATTATTGCCATTCCAATGGGAATGTTAATGGGAGCTTCTAAAATTGGCATGAGCCTTTTGAACCCAATTGTACAAATTCTTAAACCAGTTTCACCTTTGGCCTGGTTTCCTTTGGGACTTTTGGCTTTCAAAGATTCTGGTGGAGCCACTATTTTTATTATCGCCATCACGTCTTTATGGCCAACGGTGATTAATACGGCTTTTGGGGTTTCAAGTATTCCACAAGACCACAAAAATGTCGGAAAGGCTTTTGGTTTTTCAAGATGGAAATATTTGACAAAAATTGTAATTCCTTACGCTTTGCCACACATTTTTACCGGATTACGTCTTTCAATTGGTATTGCTTGGGTAGTTATTGTGGCGGGCGAAATGCTCTCGGGTGGCGTTGGAATCGGTTTCTTTGTGTGGGATAGCTGGAATGGTCTTTCTTTAGAAAAAATCTTAGTTGCGATTCTTATTATCGGAACGGTAGGCTTGATTTTAGATAAAGGATTTAATGCTTTACAAAATTTATTCTCTTGGGAAGGAAAATAGAGACTGGTTATTAGTTAATGGTTATTGGGAAGTTAGCACAAGTTTCATTTTTCCCTTGAATAACACGCTGATGACTAATAACCAGTAACCGATAACAAATAACCTTTACAAAACATGACAACAATCGAAACTTCAGTCAAATTCGTTGATTCAGCGAATTACTTTCATAAAATAAATACAGAAACAGCGGTAAGTATCAAAGATATAACCGTTTCATTCAAAGGTTCAAAGGGCACTTTTACCGCCATCAAAGACATTAGTCTTGATATTAAAAAGGGTGAAATTGTAGCATTAATCGGTCACTCAGGTTGCGGAAAATCAACTTTGATGAATACCATTTCGGGAATGGTGGCGCCTTCAAAAGGCGAAGTAATTGCCAATGGAAATATCGTAAAAGGCCCAGGCCCCGACCGAGGAATTGTTTTTCAAAATTATTCACTTTTACCTTGGTTAACCGTTTATAAAAATATCTACGAAGCAGTTGATTCAGTTTTCAAAGATAAAACTTCCATCGAAAAACATGAGTTAGTGGAAGAAAACCTAAAAATGGTTAATCTCATTCAGCACAAAGATAAATTGCCGGGTCAATTATCGGGTGGTATGAAACAACGAGTTGCTATTGCCCGTGCCTTCGCCATCAACCCAAGTATTTTGTTGTTGGATGAACCCTTTGGCGCTTTGGATGCTTTGACAAAAGGCTCAATGCACATCGAATTATTGAAATTGTGGAATTTAGATAATCGAAATAAAACCATCGTTATGGTAACGCACGATATTGAAGAAGCCATTTTCTTGTCGGATAGAGTTGTAGTCATGAATAACGGCCCAGAGGCAACAATCAAGAAAATTGTGGACATCAATTTACCAAGACCACGTAACAAAAAAGATATCGCCCACGACCCCGAGTATATACGGGTACACGATGAATTATTGACATTGCTATTCGATAAATTCTCGATTGAGGATTAGTGCAACCACATAGTTAAGATCGGAAACATAGAAAGAGAGTCTGCAACCGCATATTTATCTTAGAAAACATAGGAGTGGAAATAATATTTTTCCTCCTTCCCTATGTTTTCTATCTTATCTATGTGGTTGCAAAAACATAAAACCCGAAGTTATTAACTTCGGGTTCTGTACCTTACAAAATGGCGGTAATGGTCAGGTATAAAGTTGGAAATGGTTAAGTACCGTTCTGGACGATGGCGGTCTCCCAAATTATTCCCAATATATAGCAGTAATTTGGGCACGAAATCCGTATTTATTAAGATAAACGCTCTTTTCTTTAACGAAAAAAAACGCAAATTACATGTGCAAAAAAATGTAAATAAAAATTAGAAAAGTTTTATATTAATACAGTATGGTAGATTGACGTATATACGTTGAAAAGATGTGATTATCGAAAAGCTATACATCTAAGGCATTAATACTTATTAAATATAGCAAATACCGAAAGGCTTTACGATAGCATTACGAATAAAATAGGGCTATTCATCAACCCTTACAAATTATTGATTTCAGTGTGATTGATTATAAATTGTAAGCAAATTACTTTAATATTTCACACATTTTTATTAATTATTTATCAGAATATGAGCATTTTATCTAATCATAAAAAATATAAATCTACCTGCTCATATTGTGGCGTTGGATGTGGAGTCGAAATCACGGACTTAGGGAATGGAAAAATTCACGTCGAAGGTGATAAAGACCATCCTTCCAGTAAAGGAATGCTGTGCTCAAAAGGAATGAATCTGCATTATACCGTCAATGATACTTCCGACAGATTGCTACATCCTGAAATGCGTTTTAGCCGAAATATGCCACTTCAACGAGTTAGCTGGAATACTGCTCTGGACCGAACTGCTGCCATTTTCAAAACATTTATCCAAAAATACGGCCCCGACTCAGTCGGTTTTTACGTTTCTGGGCAATGTTCTACCGAAGAATATTACATCATTAATAAACTCATCAAAGGTTTTATTGGCTCCAATAATATTGATACTAACTCACGACTTTGTATGTCGTCTGCCGTAGTAGGCTACAAACTCACATTGGGCGAAGATTCAGTTCCTGTTTGTTATGATGATATTGAATTAGCCGATTGCTTTTTCGTAACAGGAGCAAATCCTGCGTGGTGTCATCCAATTATTTGGCGAAGAGTGGAGGCTCATAAACAAGCAAATCCGAACGTAAAAATTATCGTAATTGACCCAAGACGTACCCAAACGGCATCTCAGGCAGATTTACACTTGCAACTCACACCTGGAACGGACATCGTTCTGACCAATATTATCGGGCGAATTCTCATAGAAAATAACTGGATTGACCAAGATTTTATTACTAATCACACAGATGGTTTTGAGACTTATCGTGAACAAGTTTTCACGAGAACTCTTACGGAAGCCACCGCAATCTGTGGACTTACTGAAAACGATATATTACTGGCAGCTCAATACATTCACGAATCGAAAGGCTTTCTTTCGTTGTGGACAATGGGGCTGAACCAGTCGGTGGTGGGTGTAAATAAAAACCTATCACTCATTGATTTACACTTAATTACGGGTAGAATTGGAAAAGAAGGCAACGGCCCTTTCTCACTCACGGGACAGCCAAATGCTATGGGTGGACGTGAAGTGGGTGGTTTGTCGAATATGCTACCAGCCCACCGAGATTTATTGAATCCCGCTCACCGTGAAGAAATTCAAGCATTTTGGGGCGGTACGAAAATTTCGGATAAGCCCGGTTTCTCCGCTACCGAAATGTTTCAAGCCCTTGCGGATGGACGCATGAAGGCGATTTGGATTATCACAACGAACCCGATGGTGAGTTTACCCGATTTGAATATGGTGGAAAAGGGTTTGCAAAATGCCAAATTTGTGGTAGTTCAAGATATTTCTAATCGTTCTGATACCGTAAAATATGCCGATGTGATACTTCCTGCGGCTGCTTGGGCGGAAAAGGATTCAGTTTTTACCAATTCAGAAAGAAGAATCACCCTCCTTCCAAAAGTTATTAATGCGCCAGGAGAAGCTTTAGACGATACAGAAATCATCAAACGTTTTGCCGAGAAAATGGGCTTCGGAGAATCGTTTAACTATCTTAATAACAGTGAGATATACGACGAACACGTCCTTTCAACCAAAGGAACTAATATTGATATTTCGGGTTTGAATTATGAATATTTGAAAGAGAATCGGAGTTATCAGTGGGGTAATTTTCAGTCAGAAATCAACGCTGGCAGGGTTCAAAACCCTACCAGCGTTAGGTCACCACGTTTATTTTCCGACCACAAATTCTACACGCCAAACCAACGGGCAAAAATCCACGCCGTTCCCGATGAAAATTTATCAGAAAAACTAAACGAAGATTTTCCGTTAATTCTCACCACTGGACGTATCCGTGACCAATGGCATACGATGACTAAAACTGGAAAGGTCAATAAATTAAATCAACACATTGCCCAACCTTACGTTGAAATTCATCCAAAAGATGCCGAATGCAGAGGAATTAAAGAAGGGCAAGTAGTTGAAATTGAAACAATTAGGGGTAAAAATCAAGTAAAAGCACAAATCACAGAAGACATTAAAGAAGGTGTTTGTTTTATGCCCATGCACTTCGGTAAAATTTTGGGAAGTGCTTTCGGAAGAGCAAATAGCCTTACAAATACATTGGTTGATGCTCGCTCAAAAGAACCTGATTTCAAATTTTCAGCCGTTCAAATTAGACCTTACGTAAAGCCACAAGAAAAAATTGTGATTATCGGAGCGGGTTCTGCGGGATTGGGATTCATTAATTCGTACAGAAATCTTAATAAAACGGATGAAATTCATGTTTTTTCCAAAGAAATATATCCTTTCTATAACCGTGTCATGTTACCCGATTATATTTCAGGAGCTCAAGATTGGGAGCAATTGGTAAAACTTCGGGAAGACCAATTTACCGAAGCGAACATTCAAGTACATAAGGGTTTAGAAATTGTAAATATTGACCGTAAAAATAAAGTTGTGGTTGATTCTGACGGACAAGAACACACGTATGACCGTCTAATTTTGGGCATGGGTTCACGGGCGTTTATGCCGCCATCGGTTCCCAAAATTCCAGGGATTTTCAATATGCGTTCTCGTTTGGATGCCGATGGAATTATGCCATTTATGAACCAAGAAAATCCTCATGCACTCATTGTCGGTGGTGGTTTATTGGGCTTAGAATTGGCAGCTTCGCTCCGTGAGATAAATGTACAAGTAACTATTGTTCAGCGTATTAGTCGTTTCATGGATAGACAATTAGACCAATTAGGTTCTGATTTACTCTACGAAGAAATGCTTAATTTGGGTGTTGACGTTTATTTTAATGATGAAGTTGCCGCCTTTTACGGAACAGATAAATTCGAAGGAGTTAGATTAAAATCTGGTCGAAAAATTGATGCTCAAGTAGCCGTTTTTGCTATCGGAACATCACCAAATGTAGAAATTGCCCGTGCTTGCGGATTAGAAGTAAATCGTGGCGTTGTGGTGAATGATTATCTACAAACCTCCGACCCTGATATTTTTGCGGCGGGTGAAATTGCTCAATGGCGTGGCGAAATGTGGGGAATTACGGCCGCTGCCGAACAACAAGCCGATACCATTGCCAAATATATTGCGGGCGATTGGGCAAGTTACTATCAAGGCTCACTTTCGGTAAATATTATGAAAATCCAAGGGGTGCAATTATGCTCAATGGGAATCATTGAAACGCCAAAATCGCCTGATTATGAGGAAATTACGTTTATTGATAAAGCAAAAAGATATTATAAAAAGTGTATTATCCACAACGATAAATTAGTCGGAGCAATTCTGATTGGTGATAAATCGGAGTTCTTAGAATTCAAAGATTTGATAGCCAAAGGTATTGAATTGTCTGACAAACGTTTAGCGTTATTGAGAAGTGGCAAAAAGGCCGATCCGGTAATGGGCAAGTTGGTTTGTTCGTGTAACAACGTAGGAGAAGGCAATTTAAAGTCTTGTATATCAGGTGGTTGTAAAGATTTTACCGCTTTGTGTGCAACCACTGGAGCGGGTACAGGTTGCGGAAGTTGTCGCCCAGAAGTGCGGGTAATTTTGGAAAATGCTTTGAAAGAAGAATTGGTAGAGGTTATGTAACCTGATGTTTCAGTATCGTAGAATGAAAATATTTATTACTCCGATGCTGAAATATCAGGGTAAAATAAAAATAAGGAAGTTAATCTTTCGATAAACTCCCTTATGATCTTGAGGTTAAATTTTGTTCGATTTTGGAAAATCGAAGTACAATAATTAACGAATTGCAACGATAAGGTCACGGTTTACAATTTGATTTGTTTTTATTTCAAAACTTTTTGAATCAACCACATCAACATTTGAAGAGACTACTTCAATCGTATATTTTCCATCGTTCAAATTTGAAAAATCGAATGTTTTTGCAAATTTATCTGACTTAGCACTCACGTATTCACGGTGAATTTCATTTTTGTCAGCATCTAACACAACTACCATTACTTTTTTATTCGTATTTTCTACCCAAACGTTAAAACTTAGTGATTTATTCACCTGAGTAATTCTTGTCTTTACAGAAGCAGTCGCTCCGTCATTTGTCTTGTTAGCAAATGAAGATAAATTCGATGTGCAAATCATAGCTATCGCTACGATAAATGCTTTTATAGTGTTCTTATTCATGATTGTGATATTTATTATTTTAAAGAGATTTTTAATTTGTTAATCTCTATAATGATAGATTTATTTGTTAAACTTAAATTGTATATTTCCAAGAATTTAATGATTAGTAAATCAAATATATTTAACTCGAACGTTACTTTGTTAAAGGTATTTATTTCTAAAAATGAATCTACAAGGAATACAAAACTTGTTTTTAAAACTCATTCTAAATGCTTGAAAATCTACTCCCGTCAATCGGTTGACGATGTAAACTTAGAACGAAAATTTGAAAGCACAAACTAAAAAGCCGTAAAATTTTAACTTTTTCAAGAAAGTTCTTCTAAAAAAAATTATATTTCTGGAAATAATACTATTCGAGATTTGGGAATTATATATAATATTGAAATAGTCATATAGAATTTATCAAAATATATCTTGCTGATTTTCAGTATATTAAGTATATATTACTAATAATACCTACTAATTTACATAAGTATAATATTAATCATAAATTTTTTTCAAGGTGAAAGACTATTCATTATTAAAGATAAATTTGATGGGAGGCATCATTTCTCCTGGGACTTTACAGTATATCCTTTTAGCCGCTCGTGAGGCTGGAATCAGAGAAGTAAGATTTGGGGCAAGACAACAAATTTTAATGTATGTAAAAGCTGAAACTGTTCGAGGAAGTGGAATTGTCGAATTAAAGAAAAAATTGTACGAATCTAAGATTGACTACGAAATTAATGCTGATAACTATCCCAATATTATTACTTCATATTGTGCCGAAGAAGTATTCCCAACGGGGCAATGGATTTCGGAAGGAATTTATAATGATATTTTCGATGGTTTTGATTATCAACCTAAATTGAAAGTAAACATCTCTGATTTTCAACAATCTTTTACACCTTTCTTTACGGGTAATCTTAATTTTATTGCGTCTAATACCCAAAACTTTTGGTACTTATATGTACGTCCAAAACAATCGAATCAAATTTTTAGATTTCCGATTTTAATTTACACTTTGGAGATTCCAAAAATCTGTAAACGAATTGAAGAAGTGATTTGGGAAAATGCCGAAATAGATGAAAATGAGATATATGAAAAGGTAATTGCCAAAGGAGAAATCATTTCGCAAGTAATTTTAGAAGATTTGAAATTACCTAAGTTCTCATTGCCCTATTATGAAGGTTTCAATCGTTATGGGGATAAAACTTGGCTCGGAATTTATCGTAGAAATGAAACTTTCTCCGTTGACTTTCTAATTGAAATTTGCAAATTATGCTTAGATACTAAAATTGGGCAAATTTGCACAACTCCGTGGAAATCATTGATTATCAAAGGAATAGAAAATAAGCATCGTAATCTTTGGGATAAATTATTGGGCAAATACACGATTAATGTTCGCCATGCGGCCAATGAATTGAATTGGCAAGTGGAGGATTTAGCGCCTGAAGGATTGGCTTTAAAAAAGGCTATCATTCGTGAATTTGATGATGAGGACGTTCGTACTTTTGGTTTAAGTTTTGCCGTTCAAACACGTTCTAAATCAGAGGTTTTTGGTTCGGTAGTGGTTAAAAAACGAGCTATTTTCGGAGGACTTTCCAGTGTTTTTGATATTTATCATACTATCGATTTTAACCCGAATACTCGTGAATTAGTTTTGTTTGAAAAAGGTGTAAATAAAACGCACGTTCCAGAGATTTTACAGCGATTAACGAAGCGTTTTTATGCTCAATACTCTAAGGATGAAGTTTCAATTGTAAAAACAAAAGAAACTAAAGTGTCTGATTTACGACTGATTAAGGTACATCAGTGCAAAACTTGTTTCACCATTTATGATGAACGTTTTGGCGATTCGGTCAATGAAATTTTAGTTGGGGTAAAATTTGCAGATTTGCCTTCTGATTATTGCTGTCCAATTTGTGAAAGTGCTAAGGGTGAATTTGTTGAGGTGGCAGTGGATGGATTATTGGTGTAGATTAAAGGAACAGCGTTTTGAAGACGACACCCTCAAAAGGATGCCGTCTTTTTTCTTATAAACCCATTCTACGCTGAAAATAGGGCTTTAAAAATCTTTTATCAATGACAAATAAAGCAAATAAAACGTTGATTATCAATACACTATGAACCAGGGTTTTATCCTGCAATATTCTTAAAGGTTTTGATAAATCAATTTGAATAGTTGATTGACTTATTGTGGGTAATGCCAAAATCATTAAAATAGTCAACATAATTGCCCCACCAATTAAGAAATAAATGGGCAATTTACTGGTTTGACGAATAATCACTACCTCTTGGGAGACTTCCCAACGATCAATTAATTTATCGGTAAAATTAAACGCTGTTTTTTCTCTACCCGTATCCATGAGTAGGGCGTGCGTCTGGGCATATTCACTGAAAAGTATCTGATAATCAGTACTTTCTGTGAGCGTTTTGTGGTGCTGGCGGATGATTTCTTCGGAAGCTATGCCGTCAAGAATAGCAAAAATATCTTCGTCTTTCATTTTTATGGAGTAATTAGTTTTCTCCGATTAATGTTTTTACTTCTTTCCCTAACATTTTACTCATCGTTTCTGACAATCGTTTTCTGGCTCGACAGAGTTTTACTTTGACCGTTTCAGCAGAAATTCCTACTACTTGGGCGATTTCTTCCAATGATTGTTCTTTCAAGTAAAATAACGTTATCATTGTAACATCATCGGGCGATAAATGGTTGAGCGCCTTTTGTATATATTGTCGTTGTTCGCTCATTCTTAGCTCATTAGCTGTATCAGCGGGGACAAATTGAGCCGATTGTGAAAGTTCAATATCCTCGGTTTGAATTCTGTTTTTTCGCTTAAACATCAAAGCTGCATTGAAAACAATCCGATAAAACCATGTGGTAAATTTCGCTTCTTGATTAAAGGTTGATAAAGCTTGAAATGCTTGAATAAAGGCATCCTGAGCAATTTCTTCCGCATCTTCACGAGTACCCGCAATCTTGTACGCCACCGTAAACGCATAATCTTTATGGCGATTAGCAAGGTCTCGATACCCTGACTTATCGCCAGACAAAATGCGTTCAATAATAGAATTATCTGTTTCGTTGGTCTTCACAATTGTTTAGATGCGGGTTTGCTGGGAAAGGTTACAGAAAACAATGAAAGAATATTTTATATGTAACTGTAACCTTTCAATAACAATTTACATCATATCCCCAGAAATCAATTAATTCACAATAAAAAAATACGACAATGATAGACGGAAACATGGTGCCAATCGTAGGAATGTTAATTCCAATAGTTGGAACAATTGCAGTTTTTACAATGATTATCTTTTTACGAAAGTATCAAAATGACGAAAGAATGGCCATGATTGCCAAAGGAATTGTTCCTCCACAAAAAACTTCGCATGAAGTTAATCCAAGCCATTCGCTGCGTTGGGGGTTTGTTTTGGTTGGTTTTGGAATTGGCTTATTGATGGGTTCTTTATTAGA